>CAZDBC010000001.1:0-5771 GCA_964503295.1 uncultured Kiloniellaceae bacterium
TGGGCATCCTGGTTGATCCAGATGGTTTGGTTCCGGGGTTTGTACTGGGCTCGCGCCCCGGCCATCGCGCCGTCGAGATCGGCGCTGGAGGGTTGAACTACTCGCTCGCGGAGCCGTGCGGGGCCTTCGCCTTCGTCGGCTGAGGTACCGGCGCCTGCCTCTCTATCTCCGCCGCCCGCCTCCTCCACCGGGAACGTCTCCATCACCCTTTCGAGCGTCTTGTAGCCTTTCTCGCTTTCGGGGATCCAGTAGACTGGCGACAAGCCGCGCTCATAATTTACGCCGAGCCCGGTTAGGACACGGGCCTGTTCTGGATCCGGATGAAGCTGGATTACCGGGTTGCGCGCCACGCGGCCGCGCGTGACTCGCACCCCGCCACGCAGCGTGTATTCCGTGCCATTGTCGAGGACGTCGTGGTACACCTGGCGTGGCGTAGCCTTGGAGGCGCCGCCGCTGATCTTGTCGAGTAGCCTACGGAAGTTGGTCGGGGCCGGCTCCACGCCGACAATGCGCTCGCCGGTCCCTGCATCCTGTACTGAGTAGATTCCTATCACGCCGGATTCCTCGATGAGGCCCCAGTGTGGTAGCACGGATCCGCCGATCAGGTCGTAAGTCTCTTCGCGAAACTCCGGGGTCGCCTCGTAGGCCGACTGCCATTCCTGCTCGACCTTCTCGGTCTTGATCTCCCCGTCACTTTCGAAGTAGTCATTGACATCCTGGAGTTGGCTCTCGAGCTTCGCGATTTCGTCTTGCTTCTCCTTGTGGAGTACCTCGTAGTTGGCGTGGCGGGCGGCGATTTCGCGGTAGGTCTCCGCATCGCGCCGCGTGTATTCAATCTCTGATTGCAGGGTCTGGCGCTCCGACTCGAGATGCCGTGCCAGCGGCGAGCCACGAAGCCGCCGCTCACCGATCTTGTATGTTTCCCCGCGGTCCGGGCGAACTACGTAGTACGCTGCCTCGGAGCTGCCGTCCGCGTGCACGATATCCGGCGCACGCCACGCATAGGCCAACTGGCGTTCCTCTCGGCGGTTGAAGACGGCGTACACGTCGCCATCCGGTTCCATGCGTCGCAACTGGCGCAGGCGATCGAGCGGCGCGCGGTTGGTCTTGTGTTTCGTCTTCACCACATAGTGGTAAGTCGTCGCGCCGGTCTGGCTATCCGCTGCCAGTTCCGCTGTCTCCGCGATCCGTGGATCGGAGCCCGGCAGTTCTTTCACGCCGACATCCAGGGTGCCGTCTTCGAGCGCCCTTGCCACCGCATTCTCGAACAGATCGTGATAGATCGCGTAGGCGGCGTTCTGTATCTCCGGATCCAGCGCGAGCAGACGGTTCAGCAAACGGTTGACGTGGATCAGGTCGCGGTCGTCGATGTAGCCCTCTTGGGTTTGCTCGTGGACGCGCAACACGCCCATTTGTTCGAGCACTTCGCGCCCGGTAATTTGCGTTCCCTCGAGTGTGGGGTCTTTCAGCAGGTAACGATAGAACGCCATTGCCGCTTGTTGCCCCTCTCGGCTGTCGAAGTTGACCTTCGTTAGCGCGTCGGAGTTTGCGCCGGCGGCTTCGCGGGATCCTTTCGTGATCGCTCCGAGCGACCCGAGGCGCTTGGCAATGGTTGAGACGAACCGTTTCTCGCCGCCCATGTCCGACACCACCATGAGGTACTCCGGGGCGTACGCCTGGTTCGTGCGATGAGTGCGGCCCAACATCTGCATCGCTCTGTCGGCCGACCAGCCCACCTGTAGTGTTATTTGGAGCCGCTTTTGCTGGTTCGTCTTGGTGCGGTCCGCATGGAGCGAGATGCCCGTCCCGGCGGCATTCGAGAGAATGGCAACACGCTTCTTTCCGTCCTGAAAGGACTCGGCTTCCACGACGTTCACGTTCTGGCGCGCGACGCCCTTCGGACCGCGTGGGATGAACTTGCCGGTGGTGCGATCGTAAGTCTCCTGGCGGCCGGTGAGTTCAGCCACTGCTTCCCTGCCCCCGAGTTCCTCGATCAAAATGTCGAGTGGATTCGACGGCAGACGCAACTCGCGTTCGAGTTTGGCAACAAGCTCGTCACGTAGCCGCACAGCGTCCGGATTGTCTACGGGAATGGGCTTCCCGTCCGGGCCGGGGCGCGTGACGGGAACCTTGATGGGGTTGCCGCGGTCATCGGTGCCGTCCACATACTGCTGCGTGGGATAGTGTGCGCGTACCAGGTTGATGAGGATTTCGCGGGGGCCGAAGTCGAGGTCGTCGAAATCCTCGTCGCTATCTTGGGTCTTCGCTTTCTCGCGGTTTTGGGCGGCCTCGTTGGTATTGATGAGACTGATGACCACGGAGTAATCTTCCGCGAGTGCGCGGCGCGCCTCGGCGACTGCGGTGGGGATCTTCAATGTTGTCAATAGCAGTGAGAAGAATCGCTGCTGCGCGCCGTAGAACTGAGACAAGAAGTTCGACCGGGCCCTGGAGTCCTGAGCGTTCGCGGCGGCGAGTCCCTGTTCGACGTTATCGGCGACGTCGCGCCATGCCTGGGCTGCCGTGCCATACACCGCCTTCTGGTCATCGTTCAGGCTGTGGACGGCGTCTTCGCGCAACACGACGCCCTGAAAGCTGATGGTCCGCGACAAGTATTTGCCGGCCTGCTTCAGTTCTCGGGCCAGCATTTCCATCGCGGAGATGCCCCCCCGGGCGAGGGAGGCGACAAAGGCGTCGAAACCTGTCGGCCACGGCGTCCTGGGTCCCCAAATACCTAGCCTGTCGAGGTAGCCCATGTTGCGCAGCTCGGTTGCGGCCGTCGCGCTGAAGTACGCTGTGCGCAGCAGGGGCGCCCTGTCGAGTAGCGTCTTGGCCGCCCTACCCGTTTCGGTGGGCTTCATGCCCTGAGCTGGGACGAGGTTCTTGAGATTGTGCGACTCGTCAAACACCACCACGGCGCCGTCGCCGTTGTCCTCGCCACGGACGAGCCAGCCAAGCAACTGGTCTACGCGGCGCTGAGGCGGGTTTGCCTTGTTGGCCGCCCGAAGCCACGAATAAGAAACAAACAAAACACCTTCGTGCGCGATGGGCTGGCCGTACTTGAACTTACTGCCGAGCTTCAGGCGGCGCGCCAGGTCCACGGCTCCCAACCCCTCGAGATCTGAGCGCAGGGAGGCTAGATCGCGTTCGGCGTCTTTGGCGAGCCGCCAGTTCTCGGAGACCCATACCAACCGCCGGCGGCCGTGGTTCCAGTTGTCGAGCAGGATGGCCGCTATCTGGCGTCCCTTTCCGACGCCGGTTCCGTCGCCGTTGAGCGCCGCGCCGCGGGTGCCGTCTGGCAGGATCGTCTCGTTGGCCTGTCCCGCCATCACGACGAATTCGAGTTGCGCGGCCGAGAGGGCGCCCGAGTCGACCAGCGATTGCGGTAGCGCTGGTTGGTAAGTGAGCTCAGGGAGAGGAACGGAGGCCATCGTCTTGGTCTCGACGAGATGGCCGCGGTGCGGTTGCCCCTCTAGTGACGGCCGGTAGGTGACGAAGTTTCCGGTGTCCGCCGCTGCGCCGCCCGTGTGGCGGACGGCGGTGACGGCTACACTTCCACGTCCGTGCCCGTCGCCCGGATCAGCGCTTTCAGCGCCTCGTCCGGAGGGATCTTGTTGATGATCTCCACGCTGCCGAGATCGAGGCCCGGGTTGTACTCCGCTATCTCGTTGATCGCGTAGCGGGGCTTCCACCGGTCCAGCAGCGGGAGTACCCAATCCTCCAGCCCCCCGGGGCTGATCTCGAGGTGCTTCTCCAATTGGCGGGACACCGGCGAGTAGGTCTCCAGCGCCTCGTACACCAGTCGGCTGAACATCGTCCACCCGTAATCGGCTGACATCGCCGGCTCGAGCATTTCCGCTGCTTCTGCTGTCAATGGCGGGTCTGGATCTGAGCGCCGCATATGCGTCCTCCACGGTAGCAAAGTCGCCGGTCGTCACGGTTTTCGCGCGCTCGGCAAAGTTAGAGCCAGGCGTCGCGCCGGCCTTGTCAATCACCGCGATGACGACCGGCATCGTCGTGCCGTACTTTCTGTATTCCTTGCCGCTGAGCCGGATCACCGCCTGGACGTGGTGCCCGGCCATAATTCGGTCCCAGTAGGGGCGCGCGTGCGGAACGTGCAGGCCGGAGCCTTCCACGCGCTCGAATCCGTCGCGTCCCCCGACGAGGATCGCCACCAGGCGGCCGCCGTGATCAAGAGATTGCAAGGCGCTTTCCAGGTGTTGCCAGCCGTATTTGATCTTGTTCTTACCCGCCTTCTGCTCGGCCCCTCGGGTGAACGGCGGATTCATCACGATCAGCGACGGCCGAACCTCCGGTAGTAGCGCCGCGATGGCCTCGGCGTTGTGGTGCGTCGCCGCCGGCAGGCCGATCGACTGGGCGAGGCTGGCGCGTCCGGAGTCGATTTCGTTGATGTGCAGCTCCCCCACCTGGGCGTGGATCCAGGCTGCCAGTCCCCCGACGCCGGCGGAGGGTTCGAGCGCCACGTCGGACGCTTGCGGTTGCGCCAGCTTCGCCACCAGCCAGGCGATCGTCGGCGGCGTCGAAAACTGCTGCCTCTCGATCTGCTCGCCGTCTTTCACGTTCTGTGTGGCCAGACGGCCAAGGACATCGCGTATTTCCGCCAGCGCGGACGCTGGGTCGATATCGAGTAGTCGCGCGTTGTTGTCGATGATCCAGGAGTTGACGGCCGCCTCCTGCGCCTCGTAGATATCGCGTATGGTGAAGGCGCCCGCGGCGCGAGTTCCGCCGAAGACGTCTTCGGCAATCTGGTTGAGACGCGGGTTCGTGAGAACCTCGCCGTTGTCGATCGAGTCCCGGATGCGGGCGACCAGCCTTTGTTGCGGCGGCTCCTGCGTGGGTTGACCCTCAGGACGCTCATCGGGCGGCGTGGGCGCGCTCTCTGGCTGCGCCAGGGCCGGTTGTGATGCGGCCGGCTGGTCGAATAGTGAGCTTTGCTGCGCCCCGCCACGTAATTCGATCTCCGTCTGCTCGCCCGACTTGGAGCTGAACAGGATGCGGTCGATGGTGATTTCGCGGCCGCTCACGCCAGGCACCGGCTTACCGGCGTACTTCGCGCCCTTGCCCGGCTTCAAATAGGCGATGGTCACGTGGGGTGTGTAGTCGGGAAACTTGTCGGTCGCCGGCAGAGCCTCGGCGATTATCTTGTTGAGCCGGCGTAGGTCGCTGCTCTCGACGTCAACCTTAAGCACGTCCCCTTCCGTGTTTTCGAACAGGGACGCCTTGCCAAGTCGCAGCCGCACTGGAGGAGAGGACTCGACGAGTGCTCGCACCAGTCCGGGGTCCTCGCCGTGCAGCCCATACTTGATCGTGACGTGGGGCGTTCCCTCACGGCCGTCCTCGGCCAAGTCCGCGTCGGGTATGCGGCGGCCGGCGGCGCGGATGGCCCTGGCGACGGGACCCGGCAGGTTGACCTGAGTGGAGGAATAGTCGTGCACCAACTTGTTGTCGGCTTGCTTCGGCGCGGCGGGGGCTACCGGCGTGCCGGAGATCACCGCCGGTACGGACTGTAAGCCGGCCAGTTTCGCCGCCGCGAGCCTTCGGTGTCCGTCGCCCACGTCAAAGGTCCCGTCTGGCCGGGGGCGCACCCAAAGGGGCGGCATCGCGTCGCCGCGCCGGATGCGGTCGAGGTACTCGCTGATGTCGCGCTGTTTGGCTGGATCGTCCTGTACGGACTCCGTCGCGTGGAGCCGGTCAAGAGGGATGTCGTATATGTCGAAACCGGCGCCAACCACTTTGGTGGTTTCGTTCGTCTT
>CAZDBC010000001.1:5871-46003 GCA_964503295.1 uncultured Kiloniellaceae bacterium
CGTTCGTCTTTGGCCAGCGTCCCGCTGGATCCACGACTCGCTCCCGCAGCAGCCGGGCGAAGATCCTGCGGGCGTCTTGGCGCGGGACTCCTAATTCCTCGACGATCGTCTGTGTCCGGATACGGCCACGAGTGCGCGCTAACTCTTTCGCGCGTTGGTAAGAATCCGAATCTCCTTCCCCGGCGCTCTCGGTACCTTGATCTGGAGTTGGGGTGGCAAGCCGGAAGGGTGGCGGCGCGATGATGAGTTCGTCCTGTTCATTGGCCACCTGTTTCGGTTGCTGGTTCGCCTGTGCGCGGACGGCATCGTGGTATTCCAGGATGGCCGCCCGAGCCTGCTGTTCGGTTACGCCCGCCTGCTGAGCCAGCCACTCGCCGAGTCGGGTAATCTGTGCCCAGTCGGATTTGTCGCGCTTGCGGGCTTTCGCGGCCGCGCCAAAGGCCTCCGCGCTGAGCTCGTCGCGGAAGAATACCTCGACCGGGTGGTGATGGCCCCTGAAAATTCGCCGCCGGCGCGAGGGAGGCGGGCTTGAAGTTTTTCCCGTCGCGGGCTCCGCGGCTGGCGTGGCCTCGTTTGTGGTGAGCCTCCGTTGAGTCGCCTCTGCTTGGGCCTCGAACTGATCGACGGCGGCGTCGTAGATGAGTTCGATGTGCCCGCGAACCCATTCGCCGACTTCCGCTACCATGGCATCCGTGAACTTCTGTATGCGGAGATAGCCTGCGCTGATCTTCCACGCGCCGACAGCTTTCAGGTCATCGAGTACTTCCCTGACCTGGTCGATCGAGATTTCGTTCGGCGTAAACTCCCCGCGCGCGTCCAACCCAAACTCGCGCAGGCGATCCTTGAGCCGCGCGGCCGCTGCGCGGCCCTCGGTCTCGAGCTGCTCTCGCAGCGCTTCTGCAATCTGCTGGTCGGTAGGAGCCGTTGGAGTGGGAGGAACCGTCGCTCCTGCCACTTCTTCGCTTCGTGTATCTTGCTTTTGCGCCTGGCGCGGGGCGACACTTGGCTTGGGCTGGCTGGCCACTGTGGATTCCGGGGGGGGGCCTTCATTGGATCCGCGTAACCCCCCTCCGGATCGGGTGGCTGGCCGCCCATTTGTCTTGCCGGTGGTCTTGCCGGTTCGTCCCGGCGGGACGAACTGGACTCCCGATTCGCCGTCCGGCGTGGCGGCATTTGCTGCCTGTTCGATCAACTCGCGCTTCGATGGCAGCGCCGTTTCTCCGAACATCGATTGCTGGAGTGGATGACCAAGCGCTTTTACGGCATCGACGTATGCGTTGAGAGCCTGGCCGACGCGCCTCGGCGCTGACCGGTGGCGGTCGAACACCTGGAGCCAGGCCTCCGCTTCGGGCGATAGCTCGCGTTCGAACATTGGCTGCTGCGCAAGGTAGCCAGCGACTGCCAGGCCGCGGCTGCGGAGGAACGCGTACTTTCGTGCGGCCGCCGCCACGTGCTGCGACGTGTCGAGATCGTGTAGGGCGCCGTCGCGGATGTCGGCCGACATTTGCGCGAAACGTGGAGCTGCGCGCAGCATCCCCTCACTGACGTTGCGGGCGGAGTCCTCGCGGGACTCGGCTATCCGCTCGACTCCGGACGCGTCGCCGTAAGCGGCAGCGAAAATAGCGTTGCGTAGGCGCCGCTCACCGTCTTGCGAGAGCGTTCCGTCAGGCAGTTGAAATGCCCCGCGCTCTCCCGCCGGAATCACGGCGTCGAAGAACTGCCGGACAAACTCCGCGTTCTCTGCCGTGCCGATCTCTCCTGTTTCGCTGGGCTTGAAGTCAGCCAGTGTTGCTGGTGACAGCTTGCGCGCATCGGAGGCTGCCACCTCGGCGGCGCTTCTACGTGCCACGACGTCCGTATTTGACTCATCGCTGAAGCGGGCCAGGTCTACTGGGCCGCTAAGGACTCGCCGTAGTGACGGCATCGACATGCCATTGAGTGCCTTTGGGTCGATGCCGTACTGGCTGGCGACGGCCGCCAGGTGCTTCCGGTATGCCTGCGCGCGCTCCGGATAGCGCTGGTACATCAGCCTCTGAGCGTTGGTGCGGCCATTCCCGCTGATTGTGACCTGCAGGCCATCCTCGGTCACTACGTCGACCGGCGCGCCAGAGTTGGAAACCTTTGGCTCCGTCGCCTGCTGCGGGTCGAATTCGCGGGCGATCTGCTCCACTTGGACCCGCGATGCCGCCCGGTCTCGTTGCCGGCCCTGGTATGCCTGCGGGTACAACGGGTTCTGCGCGCCGTTTAGATCGTGCGAAGTGACGACTTCCGCTAAGTCAGTCAGCACCCACTGCGCTTTCGCCCGCGTGCCCTGGGGCGTCGCGATTTCCTCCACCTTGCCCCGCTGCCCCTCCGGGTGATGGGTGGCCTGCGGCGCGTCGTAGACGCCCTCACTGGCTTCTTCGGGAAGCTCGATCCGGGCTTGCGCGTCGGCCCGCAAGTCGCCGGCGGTCTTACCCAGGTACTTGCCGAGCGAACTGAGCTGTCCGTTTTGCGCCAGGTCCGCGAAGACTCGACGCGCCGTCCTCATGTCGACGTTGAAGACTCTACGAATGCCCGCTGGGTTGATGCTCCCCTCTCGTTGCGCCAGGTCGAGCACCTTCTGCTTGAGCTCGGCCGCTGTGGCTGATTTGTCTGCCGTTCCCTCGCCAGCGCGGCTCGCCAGCGTGTACTGCGGCCACTTGCCTGACGTGTCCTTGACCACCAGCTTGCGGCGCTCGAGATCGCCAAGGAGCCCGCGTGCCTCGATGTCGTTAAGGCCGAGGACTCTGGCAAGATCGCTCTTCAGTACCGGTCCTTCGGCTGCCAACATGTGATCTAGCGCTCCGCGGATCCACGCGGCCTCGGGCGCACGGCCTGTACCCTCATCAGTGGCGGCCGAGGGCGGTTGCGCCGTGGTTCCTCCTGGCGTTTGTGGGTGCGCCGCGGGAGGCTGCTTTACACGCGATTGTGACCACTTGCGGAATTGTTCCGGGTCAATGCCGTCGCGGCGCAGACGGGCGCGGCCCGCCCTGGTGCCGGCGAACTTCATCATGACGTCGAGCACCGCGCCAACGGCCCCGCCGCCCGTGAGGTCCATGACCAGGTCCCGGCCAATATCGCTTCGCGGGCGGCCGCCGTAGCTAGACTCCAGAACGTCCTGTCCTAATCCGCTCAGCGCCTCCTGCCCGCCTTCCTCCGCTGCCTGCGCCGCCGAGGACTTAATGTAGTCGAGCCAGCGCGGGAACAGCTCTTTGCCGAACTTCGTCGCGTCGAGGGTCTTGTCAGCGACGACGCCGGCGCGCTTAAGATGGCCGAAGAGACGGCCAATCGGCAGGCCCTCGAGTGAACCGAGAGCCGCGCCGCCGGCGCCGATCGCGAGCTGTTGGGCATCCGTGAGATCTTGGCCGCTGTTCTCGGAACGCGAGAGGGCCTCTTCGGTGCCCATCGCCACGCCTAGTGTTATCGGCCCGGCCGGGCCAGCGACGCCCGATGCTAGAAACGGCACGGTGGAAGACAGCATTTCCGAAAACTGCCCGGGCCACGTCACGGGCGGAGGCGGCAGTGTCTCTCGCTCCCAGTCGGAGATGTCTTTGCGAAGTTGGCGGCCCTGCCGTTCGGCTGCCTGCTCGACGCCGCGTTCACGGGCGAGCATCGGCGACGCAAACGGATCACCAGCCGTGCTGAGCGGGATGCGCGAGAGGCCTTTGAGCGCTGCGAGCGTGGTCCCAGTGGCGCCCCTGGCGAGACCCCGCCCGATGTCCTGGAACAAATTCGGTGCATCGACCTCGACGATCGGGGCTCCGGTTGACGGCATACCCGGACGCACCAGGTCTTTGAGGGCCATATGGCCGGCAATCCGGCCCGCGTTGCGCTCGAAGACGCGAGCGCCGAAGTCGAGGCGTTCGCGGTTCTCTTCGTATTCATCGGCCTCCGCGAGGTGAGCGGCCACATCCGCGTTGAACTGGTCGAGTTGAGATTGATAGGTAGAGAAAATCGGATCAGCGGGATTCGCGGTGAAGCTGCTGCCCGCGAATTTCGCGCCCGCCGCTTCGAGTGCGTCTTTCCGCTGCGCCAGCTCGGACGCTGATCTCTCCAGGCGCTCGCGGCGGGCCTGCAGGTCCTCTACCGTCGCCGCCAGGTCCTGTGCGCTTGGCACAGGGGCCACCGAGGCGAGAAACTCATCGAGGGCGTCGTGGTCTGTATCCTGCGCGCCTCCTGCTTTCTGCTTCGATGGTGATGGATCCGGAAGAGTGCGCTTCTGCCGGTGGGAGTTAACGAGGTTGACCGCGCGCTCAACGTCAGCCTCGGTTGCGCCGCCCACCGAGACGCCTTTGTAGGCCCGGAAGGCGGAGGGGATGTCTCCATTGTTCCTGGCCAGCAGTTTCCCGATGTACCTCACGCCGCCGTCGATATTCTGTTCCAGCTCTTCGCGGTCGATGCCCATCTCCTTGGCAGTGCCGCGCGTGAATTGGAACACGCCTCGGGCGCCAGTGGGAGAGGTCGCATCCTGGTGGAAGGAACTCTCGCTTTCGGCCAGCCCGAGCGCGATGGCGGGATCGACGTTGTAACGCTTCGCGGCATCGACGATCTTTGACCGCACGGGCGCGGTTTCATCGATCGAGGCGAGAAACGAGTCGAGACGGTCCTGGCGTGGCATTTGGTCCTAATCTTTGAAGCTTAATGAGTGCTATTGAATAACGCCGCTTTCGCGCGCTTTCGCGAGGGCTGCCTCGGGGTCGATCCCCAACTCGGCTGCGCGGCGCCGGAGAGCATCGGCGCTGAACTTCTGCTCGTGTATGGTGCGTCCTGTACGAGGATCCACCTGACGCGGCTTTCTGCCACGTGTGGCCACCGGACGCACTTTTCCCGAGGCGCTATTTGAGTCGCGTCGATGTGTGGCGTGTTGTACGAGCGTCGCGCGCTCCTCTCGGAGCCTGGCCTGTTCGCCTCCGATCCGATTCACAGTGTCGATCGCGGACTGGAGGTCAATTTGATACTGTGTCCGCTCTTGCGGAGCCAACTCGACCTGCTTGTTGGCGCGCCGGTCGAAGCGCGTGCCGGCATCCAGGATGGCAGTGAGGCTCCGTACCTTTTGGGTCGGGGCCTCGAGTGCTTTGTCGAGCGTGCGCAACTCCGCGTCAATAGCCACGGCGGCCTTGGCGCGTTTCTCCTGCTCTTTCGCTGCCTCTGCCTCTGTTTTCTCGCTATCTTTCTGGGCCACGGCCTCCTCCATTTGTTGGCGTTTTGCGGCCCGCTCTTCCGCCGCCGCCCTCTCCGCCGGCGTCTTCGCCAACTCCGCCAGAGTGGTTCCCATGCCCTCGTGGTATTCGCCGCCTATCAGCGGCCGCATGACGCCACCGGTCAGTTCGTGGGCGGTGTCGAGTGTCTTCTGATCGCTGATAACAGGGGCGAGACGTCCGTACAGTTCCAGTGCGGCGTTAATCTTGTCCTGTTTCTTCTTCAGCTCGTCCTCGGCGGTCAGGACGAGGCTGTCGGCCTCGCGCAGCTGTTTTTTTACTCCATTGAGATACTCCCAGGCGTTGACGTCGTACGTCGAGAGTGACTCCGCCTCTTCCGGCTTCATCCATTGATTGTCCACCGCCGTCTTCAGCGCGCTCGCCCAGCTTCGTTGGTCCCTGACGTCGTCGAGTAGGACCGCCAGCCGCTTCATGGTGTCCTTCTGATTCGCTAGCGCCTTCGCGTGGTTGTCGAGCGCCATCTTTTCGCGCTCGAGCTCGGCGGTCTGCGCGGCGGAGTCCCCCGCCGTCCAGTGCGACTGCGCTTGCGCGGCCAGAGCCTTGTGGCCGGCCCCGACCAGGTTAGACAGCGTGCCATCCCGGTCAATATCGCCCGTGTCGGTGAACGCCGTCATGTCGCGCAGCGTCGCCACGTTCTTCGCCTGCCGGCGCGCCTCCTCCTCCTGCCGCCGTGCGGTAGCTACGTCGATGCCACGGAGCTCGCCAAGGCGGGCCATGTCCTGTAGCCTCATTACCTGGGCAGCGCCGCCGCCGATGTTCGCTGGCGCGGGTTCCCGCGCCATGAGCAGCAATCTGTGGTCAATCGGCATGTCAGTCCCCCTACACAGTCACGCCCACGGGCTTGGGCGTCCCGCCGGCTCCCATCTTCAGCAGATTCTTCAGCGAGAATCCGCCGTCGCCGAAGCCTCCCGCCAGGAGGGTGTCGCCCGCTCCGCCGATCGAATCGAGTAGACCGGTCCAGGCGTTTGCTTTCCCGATGTGCGTCCCGGCCTTGGCATTGCCTATTTGCTGTAGCAGGTCTGCCACTGTGCCCGCGCTGCCCATTTTGTTCGCCCCGGTCCAGTACGCCGCCTTCTGACCGGCGTCGGCTCGGTATCCCGCCGCATCCAGGTTCACATTCGCGTCGTAGCGCTCTCCATCGAGGCCGACGTCCGCGGCCGCCAGGGCCGCGCGCAGAGTGTTGTCGCCGGCGTTGCCGCCGTACCACATGCCAGCGTTGGCCTTCAGCTCGTCGGCTCGCGATCCCAGCCCCGCCATGTCGCTTAACATGCCGTGCCGTGCCAACTTCTGTTTCAGGAAGCGGTCGAAGGCGCTCTGGTACTCCTGTGACGCCGCGTCCTGGGAGTAACGGGTGAGGCCCTTGAGCGTGGCTCCGGAATTCAGCAGACCGCGCGCGGCGGCCGAACGCTCGATCGCCTTCTGCGCTTCGGCCTGGCGGAACGCATATCCCGGATCCGCCTCGAAGTCATCCATCGAGAACTTCTGCGAGAACTCCCCCTCGGGCGAAAGCAGATCCGCCAATTGACGGATGGCCCCAGCCCCCGCTTCCGAATACGGCGCTGCGCCTCCGGAAATCTGGTCGTAGATCTGCTTCAGCAGAGCGTTGGCGTCGCTGCCGGCGCCGGTGATGCTGTCTGCTGCCCCCTTGGCTGCGTCCTTGTACTGCTGGCCGTACTTGCCGGCCGCGTCGCTGACGTCCTGACTGGCCTTGTCCGCCGCATCGAGCACCTGCGCATTGACCTCGGGGGTCGTCGTCTCTATCTTCGCGATCCCCTGTTTGGTTGCATCCTCGAGCGCTTTGCCGGCGTTCTTGACCGCGCTTCTGCTCTGCAATCCTTGGATGATTCCGGTGACTAGGCTAGGCATCGTTCTCTACTCCTTACTGATTCCGAAGTGCATCACGTCCACAAGTTGGCCGTCTCGCAGAAACGCCGCGGGCTCCACGCCCCACAGCACCAGCCCGGCCCTCTGCGCCAGGCGCGCCGCCAGGCGGTTCGAGCGCGGCACGCTCGCCACTATCCGCCGGCATGTGCTCTGCTCGAACAGCCAGCGGATTCCCCCCGCGAGCGCTGGCGCCGTGTGCCCCCACGCCCTCGGTAGGAATGCGCAGTGCACCTCCCACCGCACCGCCGAGTGAGGCACGAACGGCAAAATCCCGAGCAACTCGCCGCGCGCCCGCGCGAGCACGTACCAGATTCGCGGATCGGCGTTGGGCGCGAACTCCTCCGCCGGCGGCGCCGTGTCGTCGCCCATGTGCCGGTAGAGCCGCGGGTGAGTCAGCACCTGCCGGATTAGCTCGATATCCCGCGTGCGCTCGAAGGTGAGGACGGCCGGATCAGGCTGCGATCGGGACACAGCCTTTCTCATCGTTCTTACTCAGCGCGCGACACATCGTGGTCATCACGAACTTCGACGAGGCCACTGTGTCGATCAGCTCGAAGCCGTCCGCCGCCAGGCGGTTCAGACGCTCGGCGTGTACGCCGGCGTGAACTTCTAGTTCCGTGCTGCTGACAATCCGATACTCCATGTCCTCATGTCCCTTCTTCGAATTCGGGCGCCATGTGCGGCAACGAGGCCCGCACCATGACCAACAGACCGACGGCCGCCCGCCAGAAGTCCGCTTGGTTGTCGGTTTTGACCGCTTCGGCGATGCGCTCGAGCGCCAAGTCGCGCCGATCCGGCACGTCACGCCCATCGATCAGGGTCTGCCTGATCGCTTGCCACTGACCTTCCGGCGCTGCTACCGTCAGCGATTGCAAGTCGCTTTGCAGCTCAGTAAGTGCCTGCTTATGGGCGGCCTCCACCAGCATTCGCGTCACGTCGCCTGGGTTCTTCCCCTCCGCTGCTGCCGCCGTGAGCGTAGCGGCCAATGCTTCGTCAAGTGTCATGTCCCCAATACTCCATGCGTCTTCAAGTCGAATATGAGCTGTGCGACCTTCGCCGCGAGCTCGAATAGCGTAATGGATTCAGCCACCACCGGACCGCGCATGTGCGTGCCGGTCGATGTGCCCCAGCCGGTAATTCTTGGACCCATCACCTGGCTGCCGTCGATGACCAATGCGCCGCCCCAGGAGTTGCCCTGCAGCCTCGCGTATTTTGAGCCGTATTGCGCTTGGACCACATTGCGGAAGAGGAAGCTGTACTGATCCTCCGCGGCGTTGGCCGACATAACGCTGCCCGGGGTCATCACAGTGCGGCCGTACGCGTTTGAGACCTTGATGCCCGCGTACTCGCCGATGATCCCGTCATACAAGTTGCGCACCTCGGTCAGTGCGCCATTCAAGTCCAGCCGCAGACTGTGCCCGTCGAACAGGCCAGCAATCACGGCAGCCGCGTACACCTTCGTGACGTCGAGCTCATCCACCGCCTTCGTCCACACATTCGACTTGTTGCGATACAGCTTTCCATCCGCGGTATTGACGATCGCTTGGCCCACCGGATATTCGTCGTTCGGTATCACCGGCAACGAAGAAACAATCTTAATAGGCCGGACGTCCACCCCGAACTTCGCCATCTCACTCAGAAGACCATCCGCGACCTCGGCGGTCGCTTGCACCATGCGTTGCAGGCGTACGCTGTCCAAGTACCAAGCGCCGGTGCTGAAGTTGTCGGTTATTGCGAGGATGTGCAAGTAGGCCTTCCCCGCAGGCACGGTGAACGCCAATGAAATTTTAGTCCAGTCTGTCGTCGGAGAGATCGTCGACGAAACAGCAGCGCCCGACGCCGCCCCGCTCTGATCGAGATAGTTGATTTGCAGCTTGATAGTGCCGTCCGCCGCGCCGCCAGCTTTGCAGTAAAGCTCCGAATAAAACCGATCGCCAGGGCGAATCGGCACTCTCCGTTCGTTGGACGCCCCCTCCCAGGAATTCGGACCCGGGTCGATGCGTAGAACACCAGCAGTGCCGTAACCGCCGGTTGCCTGGTGCGCGATTGCGCCACCATTCAGAGGCGCCCAACCCCACACACTCCGCGTGAAGTTGGCGTTCCACGCCATATTGGAGAGGTCCTCGGTCTCCAACTCCATCTCCCCTGTCGCCGCGTCCTTGCGCAGCCCGTACCCAAGCGTGTCGGGATCGAGGCGGGTCGCTTTGAGCGTTGCCCCCTGATCCGCAGTCACGATGTCGTAGTAGGCCGCGCCGCCCCACGCGGTCGACTGCAGAGTGTCCTCGCCTTTCCGGTTGCGCGCGTACAAGCGCAGCCGGTAGCGGAATCCGGCGTACCCGGGCGCGGCCACGGGCCCCCACGGCCCAACGTGGAGGCTCATCGATTCGCCAGGACCGCTCAATTCGTGCACCACGCGCTCAAAACTCAAAGGATTCGTTCCACCGCCGCCAGGCAAAGGCACTTGGTTGCCCGACAGGTCGAGCAATTGCACCGTTAACACAGCGTGGTAGAAATTCGTGTCGTCGCTTGGGTTCGTCCATACGATGTCGGCGGCAAAGGTCTGATTTCCCATCGCGTCCAGCTCGTGCAGATAGACCGGCGCGCTAGCACTGGCAGCGGTGATGCCGTCAGCCGCCGGCGGCGCTTGCGGTTGCACTACGATGCTGCCGGTGTTGATGTTCCCCGGCGCGATCCACCGCCGGTGGCCGTCCCATTTGGTGTGAGGAGCCAGGACGAAATCCCACGTCTCGGCGGCACTTTCCGGCTTGTCAAACCACAAGTCGAACGAGTACGAGCCACCGTCGGCGCCGTTTGGGGCGTCGATGTTCGCCTCGGAAATCCAGTCGCCTCCGTCCACCCGCCGCCAGATGGACATGGCCACGAATGATTTCTCCGGCGGCGCTGTCCAGTTGAACGTGAGCCAGGCCTGCGGCACATCGTGCAGCACTGCGGACTGTTGCAGGATCGAGTCCAGCGCGGGCCATCCGATCTGGCCATCGGTCACGATGTCGTAGGCGGAGTTGCCGCCCCATGCCGTCGTTTGCAGCGTCCGCACGCCGAAGCGGTTCACGGCAAAGAGACGCAGCCGGAAGCGGTCGTATGTCTCCAGCCCGACTGGACCCCAGGGGCCTTCGATACGTTGCACCGCCTGACCAGGGCCGCTCGCCTCGTATACGTCGCGTTCGTCGCCGAGCAGAGTGGTGGGCTCGCCGTTACCCAGGGCGTCCACGAGCTGGACCGTGAGCACCGAGTAGTAGAAGTTCGCGTCGTTGCTCGGGTTCGTCCACGAAACAGCGAATTTGAACGTGGGGTGGCCGTACTCATCCACCTCGGTCAAATAGGTGACGCTGTCCACAGTGGCGTCGGTGATGCTGTCCGCCGGCGGCCCCGGAGCCTCTACGAGCACCGACCCCTTGTTGCGGTTGTCAGGGGCGATCAGTAATTTATGTCCATCCCAGCGCGTATGAGGACTTAGGACGATGTCCCATGTCTCGTTCACGTCCGGCTTGCGCCACCAGCGCTCGACCTGGCCGGCCTGGCCGTCCGCCTCGCCGGGGTGGTCGTTGAAGGCCTCGTCCGTCCAATCCCCTGCCGGTCGCCGCCAGAAGACAGTGAATCCCACGAAGCTACCACTTGCCGGCGCGGTGTACGGGATCGTCAGGCGTACGTGCGGGACGTCATCGATCAGCACGCCTTCTTCCAGAAGGGTGCCGATGGTCGGATACCCGACGCCCTCGACGGCGGTGATGGCCAGTACCACCTTGGTGGCTGTGTTCGATGGATCCGGTGTGTTTGCCGCGCCGTCCTGCCCAACCGCCGCGCCGATCAGCGCCCAGGTTTCCGCTGTCTCCGGCCGCGGAATCCACAGAATCGCGTAGTACACGTCGCCGGTTGGCGCGCCGTCTGCCGGCGCGAACGATCCTTGGTACTCGAGCTTTTCGCCATCGTCGCCGCGATCAAGATAGATATTCGCGAATGCGAAGTTGCTGTCAGCGGGGGGATCCACGGTGAGGCAAATGCCTACCGTCTCAATTCCCGCGTGGTCAATTGTGTACCGAGGGTTCACAATGCCACCGGGGGAGCCTTCGCCGAAGTTGGCCCGCTCGGACGCCGGAATATCCGCGACGTCAGTGAGTGCAAGTCCCTCGATCTCGGTGACGCTGCCCGTCCCCGCGCTCGAGATCACCTGCTCTTTCCCGAGTGCCTCAAAAAACAGCACCCAGGCCCTGGAAATGTTGCCGAACTCGTCGAACATCGGCGTACGGATCGGCACTGTCGGCGTGACGGCCATCAGTTAGTACCCCCCGTCAGGCGCAAATAGGCGTCGATCCATGCGTGCCGCATCGCAGCCGAACTGGTAACGCGGAACACGCGGTCGCGTGACGCCCCCAGTCGGCGCCAGAGGATGCGCGTTTTGTACTGACCAGCCGCCCCCCCCGTTTTTACAATCGGTGATGCGATCCACGTGTGCCCGCCGTCATTTGACCAATCGAGGCTGAAGGAAGGGCTGCTGATCTCGCCTACTTCGACGTTGAGTTGCAGACGGTGGTAGGCGATACGATGCTCTTCGTCTGATATGTGCGGGCAGGTGCGCGTCCGCACGATCGCCGCTCCAGCGTCCGTGTAGATGTCTGTGTCCATCTCATAGATCACGCCTGTGGAGTAGTCACCAACCAGGTGCTTGTCGAACACGTAAGCGTGATGGTTTGCTCGATGCCGGTTGGCGCCGTAGGCGCGCTCATGCCAGAGATTGGTGGTCACGTCGTAGACCCAGGTTGCATTGCCGGCAGCGAAATTCAGGACCCAGAATGTGTGGCCGTGCTGCTGGTAGGTGTAGCCCACGGCGTCAGACACGGTAGAGTACTTCTCCCATTCCTGCTCGACCGCGTGGGTCGACACGCGCCGCGGCTGGAACCCCTGAGCCATCCAGGCCACCGGCCCGCCTCTTGCGTCGCCTCCGATCCACCCGGGTCCACCTGGCAGCCGCACCGCTGACCAGCGGGCCATAATGCCCTGGTGGATAAACCCGCCCGGGTCGCGGCGGAGCGGGAAATCTACTCCGCCTTCGTTGCGCCACACCTCGGTTGTTTTCCTGCCGAACAGCCATAGCTCCTGGTGATCGGCGAGGATCATGTCAATGTGATCCGCGTACGCCTCCGCCGTGGCAACGTCGGTCGGGTCCCACGGCGAGGCTCCGTCGTTTAGACCCGAGACAAAGATCTGCCCGGAGTCGGGCTTCGCGACGACGAAGTAGCCGTCCAGCAGCGCACCGCATGAGGCTAGCACGTCCCCGCCGCCGTCGAACGTGCACTGCACCGGACCGGCGCCATTGTCCACGTACGCGCGGCCGCCGCTCACAACTAGAAGCTGCGTACCGTTCGGGAAGATCTGCGCGGGCTCACTGTCGACGGCGATCGCGCCCGTCTGCGCGGCATACGTGCCGCCGCTGAAGACTTCGTAGAGTGTATCCCCCGCCACGGCAAAGAGCCGATCGTCACCGGCCCACAGGCAGCGCACTGGCGACTTCGGCAGCGTGCAGAACGTTGCGAGCCCCGGCGTGCCGTAGAGCACCGCCTTGTTTTTGCCCGACCCGCTCTCGACGACCTCCGGATACAGATTGATCGTGCGTTGCGCGTCGACGTTGACGCTGCGGGATTCGTAGCTCGGTCCGATGAAACCCGGGAACCTCACCTACTCTCCCTTCCTCCAGTCGAACGGCGATCCAGATAACCTGGGCACGCCCATGATCGGATCCGGTGTCAGTTCTGGTGTCAGCTTGTTCAGGCGCTTGATGTTGGCGAGGGCCTCGCGCGCAAGCTGCAGCACCAGCGAGGCCTGCGCCGGGTGAGACTGGCTTAACGCGCGCGGGAATGCCGTCTTGAGACGCACCGCCAGGTTGTACTTGACCGCTTCTTCGTAGCCGTCCGGCCACTCGATGGTGGCGTCGAGACTCGCAAAC
Source organism: uncultured Kiloniellaceae bacterium (assembly GCA_964503295.1). GTDB lineage: Bacteria > Pseudomonadota > Alphaproteobacteria > Kiloniellales > Kiloniellaceae > CAZDBC01. The sequence continues at coordinate 18,955 of CAZDBC010000001.1, forward strand.
CGGCTTAGCGCCTGCCACGTGAACAGCTCGAGCTTGTTCCCTGCCGTCGGCGCGGGCCACAGACGCAGGGTGGTGAGCGGATAGGTCCTCTGCTCGTACAAGTGCGTCGGTAACGTGCTCGTGAGGTCCGGCAGTGAGATGGCGCTCCATTTCTGATCACTAATGAGCTCGAGCGGATAGCGCTGGTCGCCTACAACGAGGTTCGCCCGCTCGATTCGGTTCGGCCGGGCGGTATCGAAGTCCCCGCCGGAGCCGATCGTGTAGGTCGCTGTGCCGGGCGTCAGTGTGTACTCGGCCGACGTAATCACATAGACCGCGAGCCGTTGTGTGCTCCACTGGCCGAGCATGGCATTCACCGCCTCGAGCGCGACTGTGAGTTGGGACGAATTCGCCCCACGGCCCGGTCCAAGCGCTCCCGAGAGGTTCAGCGCGGAGTTAAGAAACTCCTGGACTGTCATTCAGCGCCTCCGGGTGGCGCCGGCGGCTGTTCGACCGAGCGGGGCAGTCCCACCGCGGTCACGTTCAGTTGCGCGATCGCCTCGCGCGCTTGTTTCGCCGGCCCGGCGACGACGCCCGGATCCCGGCCATATTGCGGGCTGAGGTCCAGTGCTAAAGCCCACTCCAGCGCTCGGGCGTGGCCGGCCGGCAAGGTAACGTCGGTTGCAAGGGTCGCAAACTGCGTAAGTTCCTTGTAGCTATGCAGCTCGAGCGTTCCGGACCCCGGAATCGGCGAGAGATAGATTGTTCCGCTCGCCGCGCCACCGACGTAGTAAAGCACTTCCGCAAAGACACCGGTTCGGGAGCGGTCGCGAATCTGTGCCCAGCGCTCAGCCGACACGATCTCGGCTTCCGCGCTCGCGCCGCCGGCGGTCTTCACAAGCGCAGCTTTGACCGACAGCGGCCGGGCGGAGTTGAACGTCTGCCCGGCGCCGATTGCATAGCTTTCAGACCCGGTGAGCGAGAACGAATCCACCGTCAAATACGGGATCGCAAGCTGTTCAGCGCTCCAGCTATCAATCAAGTTGTTGAGCACGCGGAGAGCGTCGTCGGACTCTTCGCTAGTCGGAGTCTCGCCGGCCGCGATCTCGCCCAGATTGAGCAGCGCGGCGTTGATGATCTGCTGTGCCGTCATCTCCGCTTCCTGGATTTCCGCGACGGCCGCGGCGTCGTGCGGCGGGCGGCCAGCGTCGTGGCCGCCGGCGATTCGGAGTCGCCATCATCAGCAGTTTCTTCGTCATCATCCTGGATGTCCGGCTCGGCCGAAGCAGTTTCTTCGTCATCCTGGATGTCCGGCTCGGCCGAAGCAGTTTCTTCGTCATTCTGGATGTCCGGCTCGGCCGGCCTGTTGCGCCATTCAAGGCCTAGGGCTGCATTTTCTGTTTCGTCCTCGACGACCACGGCGCGGCCGTCGGGATGGTACTTCCATCTGGGGTAAGGTTTGTATTCGTACATGCTTGACCTCCGTCAGCAGGGTTGAGCGGGCGGCCGGAGCCGCCCGCTTGTTAGAGGGCAGGCTACGCGGCCACCCGGCAAGCAAATTGCGGGATGAGCACGGCCCAGCCGTAGAGGATGTCGCAGCGCGTGATGAACTGATCCTCTGTGATGTCGTAGTCGGAGACGATACGGATGCTCATGCCGGTCTCCTTGTCGGTCGATCGGGAGGCCAAGTGCGTGCCCTGCGGCATGTCCATGGGCACCATGGCCAGTCCGAACGCTTCTCGGTGGTAGGCCAGACCCTGCGGACTGACAGTCCCGGCAAGCGCCCCCTGGTCGGCTGCGGCCTTCGACCAGACGCTGATAAGAGCGCCGTTCCCCGGCGAGGCCGAACAGGTCTTGTACGGACCGGTGACGATGATTTCGGGTGAGATCGGCACGGTCGCGGTGCCGTCCGCAGCCGAACTCACGTCAGCAGTGACGGTGAAATTGGCAAGTTTTTGCAGGGTGTCTCCGGATACCGGGTTCACCGCGTAGACGCCGGCGAACTGGATCACGTCACCCTTCTTCAGCCGCGCGGCCGCGGCCGCGGTCCAGCCATCGGTAGTGACTGAGGAGCCGGTCTGCGACGCGCCGGCGACGGCCGGAGTACCGCCGAGGGGGCCAACCGTGTGCGAGCGGACATTTTGATCCATCATCCAGCTCAATCCAGCAGCCAGTCCCATGCGGCCCTTCACGTACTGCGTCGCGATCTCTTTGCTGTCTTGATACAGACCTTTCAGCGCGTCGACAATCTCGACTTGCATCCAGGGGTTCAGGCACACGCAGCGATCGTCGACGGGGCAGGCGGAATCGTCCAGCCACGCGCCGGCCTGGAGGTACGTTTTCAGTGCGGTTGGCGTGGTCCCGGGCGTGCCCACGACGTTGTGGGTTCCCTGGTAAGCCAGCGTCAGTCCATCGACGTCAACTTTGTTGGCAAGCGCCAGCGCGGCGGATTCCAGATAGCGCTGACCAAACTGATCGATGCTGAGGGTCAGATCGCTCGATCCGAAACTGAAGGCCACGTGCTCCTGTGTGTTGATCGTGATCGGCACTTTCTTTTCGGTCACATCCTGCAGTGAAATCGAGGCTCCGTTGGTGGAGGTGAATTTCACCGGTACGCGTGCGTTGATCGTGTCGCCGATCTTGCCGCCCTTCTGCGCGAACCGGTCATCGTATTCGTGCCTGATAGTGCCCGCGAAGGCCAGGTTGTTTTTAAAGCGCCGCAGCAGCTCGTTGGTGATGATCTGCGACGTGAGAAGAGTATTCGTTGCCATTTAGGTGTCCTCGGGTGCGCGCCCCGCTACCCCGTACCCCCGCCCGCTCACCTCCGGCGTAGTTGCCGGTTGCGCTCGGCCTCCCAGGCGTTAAAATCATCAGCGAGGCTCTCGTCGTAAACCGACGTGCCCCCGCCTCCGGCTTTGCCGGAGAGACGCGTGGGTGGAGTTGGCGCGCTGGAAATTCGTTTTGTTGGTTTCGGTTGCGAAGACGATTGAGGGGAAGATCCGCCCGACAGAGCGACTTCGAGTTTGCCGAGTTCGCGGATCTGCGCCACTGGCGAGAGCTTTGCGATGCGTTCGGCCTCTTCGGGCTTCGATCCGAGGTAATACGCGAGCTCAGCGCCCTGCTCGGAATCCAGCATCGCCTGCTGCATCGCCTGAGTGACAGGGATGTCCTGATCCACTATCTCGTCAAAGTCATCGTGCGCCTGCCGCGCCGCGTCCATGCGTTGCGACCAGCTCTGGAACACAGCAGCCTGACGCCGCTCGGCTTCGGCTCGCGCCTCGCCTTCCTGGCGGGCGACTTGTCGCTGTTGATCCTTCCAGTCGAGCAGCGCCTCAGTGAACTCCTCATAGGTGTCGAAGTCCTCGGGAGAGGGTTTTTTGCCCGTGTCCCCCGATTCCTTTGATCCTTCCTCGCCCTTGCCTTCGTCGCCGGCGGTCCCGCTCTCAGCCGGCGTTTTGTCGTCTCCGGCCAGGCGGCTCTCCAGCCTGCTAAGGCGCTCTTCGAGCTCACGTTTGTCGCGCGTCAGGTTGTCAATACGTCGCTGGAATCCACCCTTCCGGCGTTTGCCGTCTGGTTTGTTGGACTCCTTGTCATCGTCGGAACCTTCTTCGTCCGTCTCCGTCTCTTTTTTTCCGGTGGTGTCCGCTTCCCCCGCGCTTTCAGCCTCTTCCTTGCTCTCGCCTAAAGTGGCCCCGGACTGCTTGTCTGCCTGCGGCGGGTCCTCGCCGCGATCCTTCGCCGCTTTCCAGACTTCGTAATCATTGAAGTCCTCGGGCGGCGTGTTCGCATCCGGCTGCTCGACCTGCTCAGCCTTCGTATTCTGGTTCTCTTTGTCTGCCAAAGGTTTGTCTCCTTCGAGTTTTCCGGCTGTACTAGGCCCAAGCCGTAGGCCAGAAATACAAACCCCCAGCAGCGCCGGTTTTCCAGCGCGCCAGGGGGTATCGGTTCAAAAGTCGTGACGTGGCTACAGTTGGCCCGGCGGACCTCCGCTCAGTACCGCCGCGTCCCCAGGCGGAGCCTGCGGTGGCTCATCATCCGCAATCGGTTCGCCGGCGTTCAGCAAATCCAAACGTCGCCCGACGGCCGCAATCTCCTGCCGCAGCATTTCGATTGCCTCGTGGCTGCCGAGCTTGGCCTCCGTCTCGATCAGTCGCGCCTGGATCTTCATCGCCTCGATCCGCTCCTTGGATTCGATCTCCATGCGCTTCGAATCCGCCTGGGCGCGAGCCTGGTCGAGTTCCGTCGCCATCGCCTGCGCTTGTTGTTCGATCGCCTGTAACCGCGCTCGTAGAGCGTCGACCTGCCCGTCTTCGTCATCTTCATCCAGGAGGTTCGGTGGCAACGTCCGCTTCAAGCGTTTTGCTAGCTCCGCGGCGCCCGGCGCGTCCCAATGACGGAACACGACGTCACCACCGATTTCCAGGAGCTTCGGCCATGCGCGAGCGAAGTCAGTGAGCATGCTGAAAGACTCCTGGCGCTTGGTGGTGTACGACGGACCGGTTGAAATCCGCACGTCGTAGCGACCCACGCCCAGATCGTACCGGTGCTCTTTCCCGGCGTCGTCTTGAAACAGCGCATTGACGCGAATTACCTTCTCCGCTTCGTCTTCGCCGATGATCCTGACCCATCTCTCCGTGTCGTAGATCTTCGGTATCAGATCTAGGATCACGCGGCCAGAATGCCGCATCGAACGTGCCAGATTGTCCGAAAAGTGGAAGTTCGCAGTGTCCCCCTCCACTTGCCGCCGTTGGATCGCGATTCCGCTCGTCTCATTGGAGCGCGCGCCCAGGCTGGCGTCAAAGATGCCGGTGGTCGCCTTGATGTCGTCTGCTGCCTGTAACGCTCCGACCGAGAGCGCCTGGATCGGCGGCTCGTAGTTGTTGCGCTGAGGCGGCGGCGCGGGGTTGCCCGCGAGGTCAGTCGGCTTGTACTCGAGATACGCATGCAGCGCGCGGTTGGCGGTTTCCCATTCGCGTTCGTGGCCTTCGAACTGTCCCTCTGCACCGATGTAGGGCGCCTTCGGTGCGATCATGACCGCCTCGGCCTGCGCTGTCTTGTATGCGTTGTACAGCTGCTGCGGGTCTCGCGCGTGACGCGTGAGAGAGAACAGTAGCCGCTCGTCGTCTACGATCAATTCCTTGCCCAGTACGGGGATGATGGGGATCCATTTGCCGGGCCATCTTTCGCTCTCAAGGACTTCGGCGCCATTGATCAGCGACGAATACACTGTGCGCTGGTGCACGACTCTCTCGCGCTTCACTTCGACGCCTGCGGCCCGCAGGCGCTCGATAGCGTCCCGCGATCCGCCGATCACGGTCTCGCCGCTCGACAGCAGGAGTAGTTTCCGTGGCGTTGTCCTGACGTCCCAGTACTCCGCCACTTGCACCTGGGAGTCGGTGATCCACCCCGCCGTGTGGTGGATGTCACCATCCCAGAAGTTGGTGGATACCGCCTCGGAGTTTGGCCACCGCCGTTTGAACTCCTCCCTGCTCATCCTCTCCACCACGAACGCAAACCTTGCGTCTGCGCGGTCGTATCGCCTCGCCTGCGGGTCGTAATACACGCAAAAGGGGTCTGGGATTGCCTCGATCAGAATCTCTTGATCGAAGGAATCCTCGCTCACGAAATCAGTGGAAATGCGGTAGTACCCGAAGCCGCAACTCACCGAATAGTCGTACGCGGTCTCGTAGGCGATGTCGCCGTCCGAGTACGTCTCAATGTGCCGGAACAGGCCTCCGATGACCTCTGCGGTTTCGGTATCTGCGCCGTTGTCGACGGCGAGCACCTGCAACGCCACTTCGCTCTGCCGCAGGTCATTGATCACCTGATGCAGGTAACTCGGCAAGCGATTGAACGTTAGCGCCGGCCGCCCGGACCGCTCCCGTTCGAGCCGCACGCGTTCTTCCCACTGCTTGCCGCCGATGAAGCGCAGATCTTTCCGCGCCTCAGCGCGAATCTCGCGCTCTGCTTCTTCGGCTTCCTGAAAGCGCGCCCGCGCCTGGCGCACTAGCTCTTCATCATTCATACCGTGAGGCCACCCGGCCAACCTCTACATAGCCGCCGCGAACGTCTCGGACAGCGCGATGAACACAGACTTACCGTGTTCCTCAATTAACCACTCGTTGAATTGCTCCGGCAGGCCCAGTTCGGCGCGCACGTCGTCATACACCATGCGCACGCCGCCGGCAAAGTCGCTGGACAGCCACTTTACCCAAAACGCAACCGTCCGAGGGGGCGCGCCCGGCGTGAGCGTGCAGATCACGTTCACGGGCTTCGTCTCTGGCAGCCCAGCGGCCACGGCGCGCGAAACTTCCAGCGCCTGCACGTTCTGGCCACGTACAAAAACCTCGGCCGGACGCAGCAGGCCAATGGCCTCCAAACCGCGAAACAGCGCCACCGCCGTGAGCACGGAAATGTTCTGATGAGGGTCGGGGTGAACGAAGTCATCCCAGTTGATTCTCGGCCCGGAGTAACCCGGGAAATCGATGCGCATATTCTTTGTCCTTTCTTCTTCGATCACTTCCTCAGCCAGACAACCAGCAGCACGCACACAGCGAGCAGCACGGTCAGCAGAAACTGCTTTCGGTCCCCTGCTTCAACGAACATTTGCGTTTCCGGGCGTGGTGTCTAGGTGGCCCGTGCGGCCTCGAGCGCGCCGGCTAGTTGAGTCCTGGCGGTCGCCTGGCGCATACGGCCCAACAGGTCCTTGTGAATCTGCGCCACGCGGCACGCGCTGACGCCCAGCTCCGTCGCGATCTCCGCGAAGCGCCAGCCATGGTAGTAGTACTTCCCCGCGACAAAACGCTGCCGCTCCGGCAGATCCTCGACTAGGCCCGCTAGTAGCTCACGGATCCACACGTCGGTGTCCTCCGGTTCGCACCGTAGCTCCGGCGGCGTCGGGATCAACTCACCGCGAAGTCCACGTTGGTCCTGAGCGAAGGCGTCGATCGTCACCATCGATCGTGACCCGTGGCGGGCGCGCAGACCATCGATGATCGCGCCGCGAATCCGGAGCCGCGCGAACACGCGGAAGACTCGCTCCACCTCATCGCGCGGAATACCGTCACTATCGAAGCGCCGCGTCGCCTCCCATAGCCCCATGCGGGCGTCCTGCTCTACCTCATCGAGTGTCACGAAGTCCGGACGCGGGAAACACGTAGCGATCGCCAAAGCGTACGGCAAGTGCGTTTCGAAGAGTTCCGCCGCGTCGACGGCCTGGTCGGTCATTCTTCGTCCGGCGACGGCGGATCGTCAGCTCCGTCCGCCGCAACCAGCAGGCCAATAGCCGCTAGTATTGCCGTCCAGGTTTCGACCGCCGCCAACGCTCCGGGATTCGCCGCGACTACCGCGCCGACGCCCACGAGCGTGGCGATGCCGGCACCGCTCGTCTTCGGATTGCGCATCAGTCCTCGTAAGAATCGTTTCATCGTGTGCCTCCTGTTCAGAGCATCCAGCCGCCCCGGCCGGAGTGCGCCCTACGTCCACGTGTGTTTTCCGCTTTTCTCGGCCCCACCGGCTGCGCAAACGTAAGCGCCAGCGCGTCGCCGTCGTCTGGCGAGGCTTCGCCTCGCTTGACCATGTCCTGTTTGCTCTCGAGAACGAGCCGGTTACGGCGGTTAATGTGATACCCCGGACCGGTCAGACCGGTTTCGAGCGCGCCCAGGTCATCAATCGCGCCGCTCTCGAGCCAGTCTTTGGTTTTCGCCCACATGTACGAACGCTGATTCTCGTAGTGCACGTCCGGAGATGGCCCCCCGAAGTTGACCTCAATCACGTGCCTGAAGTTGAGCACTCGCAGGCGCTCGACAATCGCAGCGCCAAACGCGCTATCGACGAACAGCGCCGCGACCTCGTGTCCACCATGTCTCTGCCGCAGCGCCTCGGCCACGACGGCCACCAGCACATTGCGATCGCGCGAGCGTTCCCCCGAAATCCGAATTGGCGGGATACTCCGGGCATCCTTGCCCCGCCGGAAACGCAGCACTGTCCACGCCGCGCCGCCGCCTGACACGTCCAGGCCGGCCACGAGGGGCTCGTCGTCGAGCACTTCCACCTGGCGCTTCTGCGCCGCGAAGACCCGTGCCGCGTCGATGAATTGCAGCTCGTCCGCCAGGGGCGGAAGCCCCCGTACCCGGACGCGGAAGAAGTCCGAATCCTCGCCGTAGTCCTCGGCCCACTCTGCGATCTGCTGTTTGTTCGTGAAGCGGCAGTCTCGCGAGTCGATCGACCGGTGCCGCCACCGGTGTTGCTCTCCGCCGAACACCACCCGGTAGAACTTGCCCGATGACCTGGTCGGGTTGCCGAACGCGAAGATCATCGGCTCTCCGTCCGTTAGTCCGCCCTCGGCGACTTCCCAAATTCGCTCCGGGACCGCCGAGGCCTCGTCCACGATGTAGAACGATGTGGACGTCGCGGCATGCTGGCCGGCGAACGCCTCGGAGTTTTCCTCCCGGCAGGTCTGCGCCGAACACCGCCACGCCTCCGGAGCCTCACGGTGATACATCTTGTCGCCCGTCAGCGTCCACCAGTGCGCAGTAATGCACCGTGATGTCCAGACTCTGATTTGCGCCCATGTCTTTTCGCTGAGCTGCGCGAACGTGTTCGCGGTGACGGTCCCGACCGCGTTGGCCCTGGTCGACATGATCCAGTCGACAATCCACGCCACGATGGTCGATTTGCCGATGCCGTGGCCACTGGCCACCGCCACGCGAATCGGAGCTACCGGCAGACGGCCAGTGAACCGCCGCTGCCGCACCTGCTCGCCGATCTCGGCCAGCAACTCCACCTGCCACTTGTCTGGGCCCTCCGCATCACGCAGCGCCCCCGCTTCGCCCCACGGATAGGCGAAGCGCACAAAACCGAGCGGATCCGCGTAGTACTTGGCGAGCTCCTCCGCGAGGTCCAGGTTCACATCCACCCGCATCGCGAGTACCCCGCGGCGCTACTGCGCCAGCCAGCCCGTGTTGCCCGTCCCCGAGTCCTTCTTGTAAGGCACACCCGCGTTATCGAAATAAGCGTCGCCTGGGTTCGCCGTGACGTCCCCCTCCGGGCTGCCGGCGTCCAGACCGTATATCGTCTTTGCAGTCCATGCGGACGATCCGAACGCGGTGAACGTGTCCCCCGTGCGAGTCACGTATCCGTCGAGCAGCAGCGTTCCAGCGCGTACGAGCGGGTTGCCGGAATGCCCGGCCGCGTGGAAAGCATTCCCCATCAAGTAAGGGTATGGTTCGGCGCTGGTCTCGAGGATATTGTTCTGAAATCTCATCGCGTCCACCGACGCCGCGCCAAACGTGCCGCCGTCGAAGACATTGTTGACCAGGCGTAGGTGGACGGCATGATCTACATTGCGCCAAAACTGAAAGCCCACCGTGTAATCTCTAAGAAAGTTGCCGGCGAACAGGTATGTGCCATTCGCAGCCGCAGTCATGTTCGCGTAGAGGGCAGTCGCGCAACCGCTGACGTGGTTGTTTTTGATGAGCGCGTTGTACGGTGACTGGAGCATGATGCCCTTGGAGCCCGATGTGCTGCCGTTGCAGGAAATCCGGTTGTCGGTCACGGTCAGGTTCTTCGGCTGCGCGACGGAGTTCAGCGCCATAATGCCGTTGCCGCTGCCGGCGACGGTGATCTGATTCCCAGTGATGATCGCGTGCTCGTTGCCGTAAGTGACCCGAACACCATCCACGGAATTTAAGACCTGGTTGCCTGTGATCACCGCCTCCACGCCAGTACCAAGGAAAATCCCGTATAGGCTATCCTCAATAGTCGAGTTACTGACAACAACCTTGAGCGCTCCCGCCGACACACCGCTGAACTGCAAGCCGTCATTTGTCGGATCAGACTTGCAGGTCAGGCCATCGATGATCACCGGCCCGAACGTCGGTACGCCGGCGTCCGGAGCCTTGGTTGCTTCGTAATCAACGCAATGACTATTCGCCGAAGCCGCGACGGTCTCGATCGTCGAATGCGAGATATTGACCCTCCCAACGTGTTCCAGCACGAATCCGGTGCGGAAATTGTCCCAGGCTAAAATCTCGGAGTAAATCAACTCATCCGCTAGTTCGGTTGCCTCGCTACCGTCATCTGTGCCCCAGGCTTGGATTCCGTCGCCACATGCGCCGTGTATCCAGAGTCTACTCATGAGCGCCCGGGATCCGCCGGTCAGGAAAATGGCCGCCTTCAGCTCGTTGCAAGTCGCCTGATTGGCCCTATTACCGTCTAGTCGGAGGTTTGACACCGCGATGTTCGTAAAGCTGCCCTCGGACGTTATAATCCGTACGCTGATTGGCTGATCATCTGCCAACTTCAGTACCGACCCGTACCCAGCTCCGAATAGCCGCACATTGCTCTTGAGCGTGATGCACCGCGCGCTACCAGCATCCGTCACACGGTACGTGCCCTCGGGGCAGTACACGCCGCCCCCGCCGGCCGCCGCGGCAGCGTCAATAGCGGCCTGGATCGCCGGCCTGTCATCGGCCACCCCGTTCCCCACCGCGCCATAGTCCCGCACGTCATACGTGAAGGCTTTCGCCGCGCGCTTCCACTCTGCAGCGGAGTCACAGTCCCCGGCGCTTGGTACGCACGTGTACGCCACGCCCTCGGTGGTGTCGTAGCACACCGTCCCCGACTTGCCATCCGTCAGAGCGGAGCAGCCGGCCGAGACACGCTGCATATTGTCGAGGTAGGTATCGTTGGCGTCTGCCTTGGGCCATAAGACCGCCGGAGATTCCGTGGTCTCGAGCGCCTGGCGCTGGCCGAAGGACAGCCCCGCCGCCAAGGCAAGCAGGAGCAGAAAGATTGTCGATCGAATCATCAGAAAAGCCTCAGTCATAGCACTCCGCTGGGGCGGTGTACGTCGTCGCCGCGTCGGTCATACTGGCAGCCGTCCCCGTGTAGGTACCTGGAACTGGATCGGGGCACGCGACGGGCGCCGTCCGCCGCACCATACCCCAGTCCGCTATGCCGTGCTGGCGCACCGCACTTCCACGCCGATGGATCTGTCCGGCCGCCACGGACAGCAACACCACCAGCAGCACTGTTACCTTGCAGACTTTGTTCATCTTTGGAAATACAGAAAGACGACACCGTCACCGGCCGAGTCGGTGTCCACCCAGATGTCGTAGAGATCGTAGTCTTCGAACTCTGTGTTGCGGCTTAACTTGACCGAGTCACCGGCCGCGAGTTCGCCCCCGTTTCCATCCGCGACCGCGGCGCCTCCGAGGAAGATCGTGCCGGTATTGCCGGACTTGGCTTGCACGATGACCCATACGGCGGGCGTACGCGACGCTGCGAGCCGCTCCGCGGTCCCCGCGGCCGCCACATCCTTTGAGCCGGACTGCAGTGTACCCGCAAGCGCCAACCCGCACAGCAGCCACACCCACACGACAATCAGAAGTCTTTTCATTTGCTTTCCGCCTCCGCCACTCGTTTCCGCCCCGCCGCCAGCCGCTCGACGAGCACATCGAGTTGGCCGGAATGCTCCACCTTCACCTGGTCGCGATACTTGTCCGGCATCGCGCCCTTCATCAAAAAAATCAATAGCGTGTCGCTGAACTTGCGCACGGTCAACGGCGTATCGGAGCACACCGTCTCTCCGCGACGATTCATCCGCACAGTCCCGTCGCGATTGATCTTCGGCTCGTAGGTGAATTGCCCCTGGTGCACTACGGGTTCCTGCCAACCCTCCACCGCGCGCCGCCGGGCCTCCGCCTCGAGGGCCTCGCAGGCTTCGAGGTGCGCCTGCTCAAAGGCCTCCGCGTATTCCCAATCCCCCATCCACTCGTAATGCCGCCGCCGGTCGATCTTCGCCGCCCTGGCCGCAGTCGAGATGCACCCGCAGATTGCGTATGCTTGCAGGAACGCACGCTGCCTCAGCGGTTGCCGTTTCTTTTTCACTTGCGCTCCAGGATGGACTTCGTTAGAATCGTTTTGGCTCTTCTCCGAGAGGCCTTAGGTGGCTTCTGAACTCCAGTTCAGGGGCCGCCTCGCTCCACTGCGAGGCGCACCGTCGCGAACGGAACCTTCAGAGCGGCGCCAATCGCGCGCCAGCTCATTCCCGCCTTCCGCATTCGGACCGCCTCATCCCGGCGGAACACTTTCTTCGGCCGGCCGCAATGCTTCCCGCGTCGCTGGGCCTCCGCGACACCAGCCTTGACGCGCTCGCGTATCAGGTCCCGCTCAAACTCCGCCATCGCTGCCAGGATGTGCATGAGCAGCTTGCCCGCCGGCGACGCCTGGTCGGTGTCGATGCCCTGCGACGGCGCGACGAAGCGGATCCCTGAGTGGTCGAGGTCCAGCACGCGCTCGGTGAACTCTCTGACCGACCGCCCAAAGCGATCGATCTTCCAGACCAGCACGACATCAAACTTACGGAGACGCCCGTCGGCCAATAGTTTCTCGAGCTGCGGCCGCTTCCCTCCCGCCTTCCCCGACGCTTTCTCGATGTACTCGCGCTCGATCTCCCAGCCCATCCGCTCGCAGTATGCGCGCAGCTCCGAGAGCTGCAATTCGCAGTGCTGGTCATACGTCGACACTCGCGCATAGATCGCAGCAGTCGTCACGCCGGCTCCACAGCTCTTGTTGGCCCGCCTCGTACCGCGCGGCTATGCCGCAGCGCGCAGACCTCGTCACGTACGTACTCCTTCGCGATTCGCTGTAGGATTTTGTCCTCGGATCGAAGCACGGCGTTCTCGACGCGCAGGAGGAGCACTACGTTCGTCACCTGCCCGACCAGGGCCAAACCCGCCAATATTGCCGCGATCCCCTCGATTGCCATGTTTCTGTCAAGCCGCCGCGCGCACCGCGTTCGCCGCTCTTGCGCCCGTCTTTTCATCGTGTCGCTGGAAATACTCGTCCACGGGAAACAGCCCGTAGGGCTCTGTCTCGTAGAAGGCGCGCCCCAGCTTCTGTTCGATCCGGTAGACCGCGTGGAAAAATCGGCCTCGATCGAACCCCAGGCGCGGCGCGCACTCTCTCCAACTCATCCCCAGCAGCCAATGCGCCCGGAACATCTCAAATTCGCGTCGTAACAACGTTCGCTTGGCCAATATACAGAAATCGGCCATGAATTCTTCGCGCTTGCGGCTCGGCATCGAGATGGGCAACCCGGACCGCGTCGACGGCCAGGTCTTGTCCGGACGCATGCGCGCCCGCGCCGGGTCGCTCTCCCCAAGTTGCTGGAACCGGCCCCAACACGCCCTGAACACAGCGCGCCAGACGCAATTACACGTCCGCGACGACTCCACTCCGTACACCAGGCCCGCTCCATAACACTGAACGCACCTGGCCTGCGCCAGCAGTATCCTGACGCTCGGGTCCCACTCACGCTCTGCCATCAGATGTTGGTGCGACTCTTGATATCCAGCATCGCGAGCATGCGCCGTAAGGCCCGCAGGGAACGCTGGTGCAGTCGGCTAACCGTCTGGACCGTCACGCCTAGCGTTGTCGCGATCCCCTTCAGCGGCACCTCGTCCACGTAGTGCATTAGGACAATGGTGCGCTCGCGCCGAGGCAGCGCGACAAGACACAGAGCAAGAAGGCGTACGCGCTCGACAGCGCACACTCGCAGATATTCCGCCGTCTCCGCCTCGCCACTACCGCCCCGGCGGAATTGGAATTCCTCCCCTGTCACGCCGCGACATCCTCCACTACGGCGAAGAACTGGCGGCGATCACGGCGCGCTATCCGGTCGAACGTCCACACGCCACGCGGGTTGTGATCTGTTTCCCGTCTGTGGGGGCTCCCCAGGCCGCGCCGGCGAATCTCGAATCTCCTGCCCGGCGTCGCGTCCACGCCAGGCGGCGCGGATGAACACCAGCGTACGGCGTGGATCCGCGCCTTCGTGCCCAGCGCCTCGACCTCGCCCGATCGGAGCAGCCCGGCAACTTCCTCGCGCGTCAGCCAACGCACACGAGTGTTTGCACGGTCGAGTAGCTCGACACGTTCCGGAATGACCCTGCCTGTTGTGTGAAGATGCACCGCGCCTGACAAGTAGGTAACCGGGAGTCGGGTTGACTCCCGGCCACCGCCAGGAGCCGCCGCCAAGGGTAAGGCGGCTTTAGGGTCGCCCTTCTGGCGCGACCAACGCCCTCCGCGAAAGGCGTCGCAACCGGCGAAGCGAGCACACCGGACGCAATCACTACTCCCATATTAACCGGACTCAAACATCCACTTAACACGAAGCCGGGCCGCGCGCGCCAGCCCCCAGGCCGATTTCCCCCAAGAAAAAAAGCACTCCCGGCGCTCGTTTTTCTCTTGACTCTACCTGCTAGCTGGTATATACTTGCTTTGTAAGTGAGACACAGGAGGCCGGCGGTAGCCGGAAAAAGCTAATGAGAAAAACCATCTATACGATTTTCACGAAGGCGGATCAACAGATCCCCGCTGTGCAGCGCAAAGATGTTGAGGTGGACGCAATCAGCGCCACCGAGTTTAAGGCGATTGTGCCGGGCAGTGGCCCGGCCGGATTCGAGCTGGATCTTATTAACGACGACAACGTCATCAACTTTGAACAAGAGCGTGTGATCTTCGATTATGAAGCAATCGAAACACGACTCAAAAAGATCGGGGCGAGCGAGCCCGAGGCGTCCGCTCTCACTGACATCCTACATAAGGCGGGGTGGGGCGGCCGGGAGTTCGAAGGTCACTACAGCCGTGATATCGGGGACGATACACTGTTCGCGGTTCTGCAGTGGCTACGTTCGGAGCGTGGGTTGGGTGAAAATGCGTTGCCCGCACTGTAACGCTGAGCTCACCGCCCGTGAGGTTGCGAGGCTGAACGCCCAGCGCTCGGCTTCTCTCCGCCGCCGCGCCGTCAAATGCACATGCGGCAAGTGCCCGACTTGTCGCCGCCGAGAAACTATGCGACGCTACCGCGCCCGGCGGAAGCAATCATCCTAGTATCCGGCCCAGCAGCCACGCGGCGGCAACCACGATCAACGCCGGGAACGCGATCGCCGCCGCGATCACCACCCACCATACACCAATCTCTGTCAGCTCCAAGATCCCCCCCTCGTCACGAGATTCCGTCAAGGTGGCAGACCCACTCCACGCGCCGGACCTCGCGCACCTCTTCGCGCGCCAGCACTATCTCCGCCGCCTCGGTCAATGACGTCGCTGCGACGGTGTATGCTTTCACCGCGTCCAGACTCTCCGCCCACCCCACGCCGCCACTAAGTGAGTCAGCCATCGCCATGTTGCGCTCTAGCTCCCCTCGTGACGCCGGCGTCAACGCAGGCCCCGCCGGATCCTCCGCGTCCCTCGCCACCACCGCGATCACGCGAAACACCGCCCTTGCCAGTTCCATTTCTTCCTCCCTTACTTCACCACCCACCCCTCGCCGATCAGTCATTCCTGTCCTGGGGATCCCGGACAAGTACGACTGCTGCCTCCGTCAGCACCACGCCCACGTCCGGGTGAGTCTGCCACTTGAAGACGGAGCCTGGCTTCACCCCCCGCGACCTGAACGCGCGGAAGCAGTGCACCAAGCGAACCTCCTCATCCGTGAGTTCCACTATCTCGCCCGAGGCCCTCATCGCTTCGAGCGACTGCTCGACCTGGCGCCGCGCCTCGAGTTTCATCGCCAGCGCATGATCCGGCTGCTTTTCCTCAAGCCCCCGCGCCGCGTCCAGCATCGTCTTTTCGAAAGTCTCTGGCATCATCATCGTCTACTCTCCTTACCTCACCGGCCCCTCGCGCGCGTTTTTATGCTGTGCGGAATCGCGCTCGCCACGCGCCGCGAGGGCTATGCTAGAACCCACTTGAACACAGTCCCGACACGCACGCACGGAGCCCGGACGTGCAGAAACCATTTCCTTTCTGCACACCTTTCCCGGCTCCTCTCAGGCCTTTATTTGCATCGCCAATCGAGGCCAGTCCAGAAGGACTTTTTGCACACCCCAAAATCAGGCTGCGCGGGGCATTTCAACTACCCGCCGGGTGGACACCACTTTCCGCGGCCCGGAACGCTCGGTTACCAGGTACTCATCCCGTTCCGAGGCTGGAATGTGATCATCGATCACTTTCAGAGGTACCGTGCATAGACGCAAGAACAAACGCTCTTTGAAGTGCCGGAACACTTTGGCCATGCTCCGGATCTTGCGTTGCTCTTGACGTGGCGAGACCTCGACACAGTACCCGTTACCCTGGACCACAAACGACTCGCCCTCCGGCGCACCTTCGTACCACCCAAGAATCTGCTTGCGGATCTGTTCCTGACGCTTCTTCAGCTTCGCCATCTCCGCCAGCTCGTCGCTCACTAAACCGAACTCATCAACCACGCCGGCGTAACCACGCGGCGGCCCGTATTTGGAAGCCGCCTTGGCGGGCGGCTTTTTCTTAGTAGTCACTCTACCTAATCGGCCTACCGGCCGAAAAGGGAGAACAGACCCCATGTCACGGCGCCTCGCCTTCCCCCTTGCGCTGCCTCGCCCAGCGCTCCAGCGCCGCCTTCCGGGCTATCTCTCTGCGCTGCTCCGGCGTCAACTTCGCGGCCCTGGCCTTCCCCCCCGCGATCCCCGCCTTCCTCCCAATTTCTGTCTTCCTCTTGGCCGACAGCTTTTTGGCCGTGGCGCGGCCGCCACGGCGCCCCAACGCTACCGCATGCGGATTCTTTTTCTTTCTCGGCTTCTTTCGCGGCTTCTTTACCGGCATCAGCCCCAGCTTAACATAGCGCTGGTATAAGTATTATCCTACATGACACACCGCTATGTTAAGCATATAATCAATCCTTGGAGTAGTGAACATGGCGATCGCGGGCACCCCTAGGCTCTCTCAACCCGCCCCATCCGCGGAGGCATCCACCGTACGCCTCCCGTCATCAGCCACCAGGCGCGGCACGGTCACCAGCATTCGCCTCATCCGCAAGGTCCGTCCCGATCCCATCTGGGGTGGCTACGCGTTCGACGGCGATCTGTTCCGGCCTGGCCAGGTCATCCAGCTCGGCGACCTGCGGCCCTCAGACGACTATCCGGACCCTCCGCTTCTGATCGAATGCGCCGGCAGCGTGGGCCGCATGCCGCGCAGTAAACACTCTGAGTACCTCCACCTCCTGTGGCGGTACGAGCCTGTTCGGAACGCCTGGTCTGAAGTCGCGCGCGCCGTGTCGCCTACTAACGACTGGACAAGCTACCTCGGCCCCATCGCTCTCGACCAGATCGGCCGCAAGCCCGTCCTCGTCGATCCTATCGGTGTCGCCGATCGCGTCGTCGAAGCGCTCGAGGCAGATCTCGAACCGCTCAGCACTCCCGACCGCAAACGCGTGATGCTCGCCGTCTACGACCGCTTCCAATCCAAAGTGGTGGGCTGGTGATGGTGACTCGGAGGCGCCAGCGCATCGCGCGCTGGCCATGAGTCATCGAGAGTGGTGATGACCTACTAGAAAACCAATTTGCCCGCGTCAACAAAATGGTCGCCGCATCATGCGGCGTGAGGAGTGATAGTTGGACAGGGGAACGATGCGGAGGATAGGCGCGGGCTCAAGTCTTTTCCGCGGTGTGATCGGACTGGCGGGCAGCGATGTAGCGGAGAAGCTCGTTGGTCTCTCCGATCCGAGTGTAAATAGCGTAGAGCATCAAGGGCGCGATCACCCATAAGGTGGCGATCGCCAGCACCGCCACGATTACGACTGCCGCTGGCAGTAGATTGAGGATGTCCATACCTGGTCACTCTTGTGAGCGATGCAAAAGGTGCTCCGCTCGGCTGCGCACCAACGCTTCTGGTTCCATCCACAAGCTACGTAGGTGTTTGAATCCGACGACGCCGACAGCACCCGCCCAAAACCGAGCTGGCCACACAAAACCGAAAGCTATCAAGATACCCGACCCGATCAACCACGCCGCCAGAATGACTAGCAACTTCTTGACAAACTGCCGTACCCACCAGGACTTGCGGTCCTTCCGCACCTCCTCGTCACATACCGGGCATTCTACAGCCATCAGAACACCTCATTGCAATGGGGACACTGCTGGACGGCCGCCGCGTTCTTCCGAGACTCCTGGAGTCGCCACTCTCTACTCTTTCCCGCGAAAAAGACAATCCCGCACTCGAGCGAACACACTCGGTCGGTCTCCGACCGATACCGGATCTCAATGGGATCCTCGCGCTCTTTCTTGCCGCACACCGCACAAACGAATCTATGGCTAGTCTCCATGCTTCACCTATCGGTCTTCCTTCGGCTCCCCTCTAGCCGCCTTCGACTTCCGCGCCTTCCGACAGTGCACCCACGCCGCGCGCGCAGTCGGCTGCACCTCGCCGCACCGAGGACACACAGTCGGCTTAGCACGGGCTCTGCCGCCGAGCCGACCAATCTCGCCCATGGCTGGACCTTTTCGCGCTCGCAGCTTTCCTAGAGCCACCGCAGCAGCGTTCTTTTTCTTCGTCACGAACATATGATAACCTCCGCTGCTTCGTAAATGCAATTTCTATTCACTAATTGATTGACGTGCCACCGGTGCTATGGTAATATTAAATCACGGACACATTCCGTTGAGGAACACGATGACTGAGAAAGTGAACTTTGAGACCAACGTCCCCGCCGTCCTCGCTCTCGCCTACGACGACGGCATCGAAGTGCAGGGCAGGTACGGCGACCAGGTCATGTACACCGTCCGCTGCGAGGACGGCCAGGAGCGCCGGCTCTATGTGCCAACCCACGTGCGCATCATGCTCGAGCGCGCCGGCATCGGCAAGGACACCCCTTTCCGGATCGGCAAGTTCGAGGTCAAAAAAGGCCTCCGCAAGGGTGTGGAGTGGAAGGTGCAGCCGCTCGAACCCGAGGAACCCGCCACGCCAGCACAGCAGAACGGGAACCCCGGATCCAGTGATCAGCGCTCTGATCGCTCCCAGTCTACCCGGCCCGCGCCGCCGGCGTCACCCCCGCGCCCCGTCGCGCAGCAGCCGGAGCCGCGGGAGATCCCGCCAGCCCGGCAGCCCGCTACCGAACGGCCGCAGACGCCGATCCCCTTCGCCGGACGCCAGGACGGCCAGTACATCCTCTCCGGCCTGGTGAACATGATCGACATCTGCGCGGCCGCCGAGCAGTACGCGCGGGCGAAAGGCATGGAGATCCGCTTCGCCGCCGAGGACATCCGCGCCCTCGCCATCACCTGCTACATTCAGCAGGCTCGCGGAGGCGCCCGGTGACGCCGTCCGGCGAGCTGCTCACCGTTCGCTCCGTCACTCTCCACTCGGGCGAGACGGTCGCGAATAACCAACGCCTGTCCGCCGCTTTCCAGGAGGCGGCGGAGGAGGGGCTCCAGTTGCGCAACCGCATCATCGTTCGCGGACCGCGCGGCGTGGTCAACGTCTACCCCGTCTTTGCCTTGTCCCCCGCCGTGGAGGCCGTCCAATGACGCCCCGGCGGCAACTGATCGCTGATTGGGCGTGGGCCATCGCGGCCTTCGCTTTCGTCTACGTCATCATCGTCGTGGTGATGCAGGATTAGGAGATACAAAATGTTTACCAACTCAACCTTCAGCGACGCGGTTAAGCGCGTCCTGGATTTCGCGAACGGACAGAATGGAAAAGTCATGAGCGAACCAACCTCGCAACCCACGAACGGCCACCCGCAGCCGCCCACGCGGATCCCCGAGGGACCGTCCATCGAGACCGTCGCCTCGGCCGCCTGCTCGGCGGCAGAGGTTCTGAGCCCGAGCCAAGTCAACTGCTGGCTCGATTGCCCCGCCAAGTGGTACTACCGCTACCAGGTGCGCTTGCCGGAAATCCGCAATAGCAACTTGGGACTCGGCACGGCGGTCGACGAGGCGCTAGCCTGGCAGTTCAGCGAGAAGGCGCGCACTCGCGAGGACAAGCCGGCGTCAGAAGTCCAAGAAGCATTCGACCACTACTGGGCGGAACAGGCCGCGGAAGTCGAATTCGCCTCGGAGGATGACCCCGAGCAGCTCCGTCGCCTTGGCCGCGCGCTGGTCGAGCGCTACATGGAGGAGCTCGCTCCGGACGTACAGCCAGCGCTGATCGATGGCGCGCCTGCGGTACAGCACAAAGTCGCGGGCGAGATCGCCGGCGTCAAGGTGCATGGCTACATCGATGTAGTAACCGAGGACGGTGTCGTCATCGATTTGAAGACCGCAGGCCGGAAACCCGGGCAGATGTCGATCGACTATCGGCTGCAGCTCACCACCTACGACATCCTGTGCGCGCACTCCCGCGGCCAGGCCCGCCTTGAATACATGATCAAGACGAAGATCCCGAAAACTCACCGGCAGTCGATCGACATCGGCGTCGCCGATATCAAGTTCGCTGAATCGGTGTACCCGATGGCTCAGGAGGGCATGCGCGACGGGCTGTATCCGCCGCGGCGCAACTCGAACCTCTGCTCACGCAAGTACTGCTCATTCTGGCAACGGTGTGAAGAGGACTTCGGAGGGACCGTCGAATGACTAAGATCACCCGCGACGGGAAAGGCGCCGTGCGCCGTGAGACGGCAGTCATCGACCCTGCCACCGGCCAGCCGATCTGCATCGAACTCGGCCCGAACTACCTCACGATTTGGATCAAGGGACGGCGCACAAAATATCCCCTCCCCGTGCTGTCCGCCTACCAGCGCGCGGCCAAGGCCGCGGCGGACTACGAGGATCCGCCACGGGACACCCGCCGCCGGCGCTGGCGCCGCTGACCACCCACCACCGCACGCTGCCTGCTACGGCCCCGGGCTTTATCGCCCGGGGTTTTCTTCTTTGTGCCCCGGCCGCGGAGAACAAGAGGCGAAACTGGAGGTGTGGACTCCCTCCCCCAAAAAGACCGACCTTTTTGGGGAGGTTTCGGGGGCGCATTCTTTAATACTTCTATATAAACTGTGTGATCTGAACTCTGGATCGGAGCAACCTCTGAACTCGGGTTCATAGGTACCCCTGAACCTGAGTTCAGATGATTTCATTTTTGGGTTGCGCTTGGGGGTGCTTTTGGAATATAAACGAAACTACGCGGATTCACTTTTCGGACTCATCCGAAACTGAAAGGCCCCGGTGTTAACCGGGGCCTCCCAAGAAAAATCCGCCGTGGAAAGGCGAAAAACTAAGCAAGTGGCTTCAGATTACCACCATCGAACACAGATAGCAAGCCGCACTTTCGCGATTTCCTCGGCCTTTTCTCCGCGTAGAAAGAGGAGAACATAAGGCGAATGCAAGTTGACGAGAAATATGTATTATCGGATGTTCGAAGGGGGGCACTCTGATGGCCGCCTCCGCAACAGCCCCTTCACCCACCCCTGGCGCATTCATCATGATGCCGGCGGGGTTCTTCAGACAGGACGCTCAAAAGCTCACACGCGCACAGATCATCATCTACGGACTCGTCGTCGGCGAAACGGTGAGTGCGCCGCGACCAAAAGGCGACCGGCCGCGCGAGTGGAGTCGGCCGTTACCCAAGCGCGAGTTTGCTGCAGCGGCCGGCGTGAGCCTTCGGCACATCGAAGACGAGTTGGCCTTCCTGGTTGGCGCCGGCGTGATCCAACAGCGAGGCGACCGCGGCGCGCCACTGCAGTACAAGACCAACCCGCGTAAACTCGCTCAGTTGCCGCCACTCGAACGGCGCACCGTCGATCGGGATGATGAGCCCGAAGAGGAGGAGACACCGAAGCCGCCGAAAGAGATGGCGGCGAAGATCGAGTGCCCGTTGGCCTCGGTCCGTGAACACGGCGGCTGTCCCGTCTCGCTACTGGTACGCATTGATGGCGTCTTGACCAACGTCGGCTGCGGTGAATCACCCGGCGACTCCATTAGCCCGCACCCACCCCCTCCCTCTCAGAAGTTATCTCAGCAAAATCAACAACTTCAAGTGGAACCTATGAACTCCAGTTCATATGTTTCGGGTCCTGTGGGCGAAAATGGGACCAAGGAAAAAGGTGTTCCTTGTGGAAATGGTAAGGTCCTTAAAAAACAACAAGTTAAGTCGTCACCTATGAACTCCAGTTCATATGTCGCCGGCAAACCGAACGCAGAAGGCTTCGCTGAGTTCATGGACGCGGCGCAACAGATCGGGATCAGCGGCTCGAGCGTCGATTGGGGGGAGGCTCAAACAGCTTGGAAGCGGCTGAGCGTGCCGGAGCGCCTCACGGCCGTAGCCGGACTTAGAGAGCGTCTCAATGCACCGTCTGACCCCGCCCGGAAGGCCCTACCGCAAAACTACTTGCTGCGGCGGATGTGGGAGCGGCAGGTGAGGCGCGAGACGAACCGGGCCGCCAGCCGCGACGAGGCTTTCAAAAACGCATGGGCAGAGAGGGGGCGTCGATGAGTGCGCTCAGCAAGGAAGCTATCCTCGATACCTGCCATGCGTTTTTGACGCTCAGGGACTTCCCACGCGATGAAACGGCATGGGTCTTCCTGGGCGAACTCCTCGAAGACGTTTGCGCATCCGAGGACGAACTGGATGCGCTCCGGTGTCACATCATCGAGCACTGGGATTTCTGGCTGGGACCGGCGTCATTACGCAAGGCGGCGAGCCGTCTCGCCTGCCGGCGGCGCGAGGATGCCGCGGCTTCCCTACCCCGACCCCCACTGCGCATTGACTGTCGGCTCTGCAGCGACACGGGCATCGTCGACGGCGATCGCTGCTCTTGCGAATTCGGCGAGTCGCTCGATGATCGATTCGTCGCTTTGTGCCGACAGTCCGCCGAACGCCAGCGGCAAATGACCCGTCGCGCGGCGACCAGGCAGGCCGCGGAGGCCGAAGTAGCGGCGATTTCGAGCCAGATGCGTGAAGCGCAAGAACGAAAGCGCTTGCGCGAGTTGGACTCTCACTGGAGCGCCGACGAGAAGGGAGGATTCGGAGCATGAGCGCGACTCCCGATGTCTGTCAGGTGTGTGGCTGCACGTGGGATCGGGCGTGTCCGGGCGGCTGCGCCTGGGCGAATGCGGAGCGTACCCTTTGCACCGCCTGCGCGGATCCCTCGGGCTTCCCCATCGACTTGCTCGGCCTGGTGCTGCTTAACGGTGGCCGGGTGATGTTTGCCGATGCAGCCGAATTGAGAGAGGAGGCGGAGCCATGCGAGGAATGATCGACGTCTCTGACGAGCAAATCGAGGTAGTGACACGCCTCTATCACTTGCTTCGGGCCCGGCGATTGCCTCCGGTGTATATCGACCGTGGTCGCATCGAGATGGAGACCGTGCCCGGCTGCAGGCGGCGAGTGTCCTGGATCCAGGCGCGACGCCTGGCTGCTGGTGAGCCTGTCGATGATGTCTTTGCGCCGCGGGCGGCGTGCAGGCCCCGCCGGGACGATTGGCGGATCCGGCGAGCTGAGTATTTACGGGCAACGGGCCGGCGAGCCTGAGGAGGTCTGCTCATGCTACTTGGATTGCAGGACCGATTTGTCCCGCTCGTCGAGACTGGCGCGAAGCGCCACTCGATCCGCGCGGGCGAGCGCTGGCGAGCCGGCATGCGTGCAGATCTGTACGCACGTCCCAGGCAGAAGGGGATGCGTTTGATCTTCCGTGCGCCGGTCACCCAGGTTGACCGAATACGGATTACCGTGCTCCCACTCAATTGGATTGAGAGATACACCCCATCCCTGCGAGTCTCGATTAACGGACAGCCTCTCGATCCGGGCGAGATCGAGCTGCTCGCGCGCTGCGATGGTTTCCCCGAGGGGGCAGACGAAATGGCTGGTTATTGGCGCCGCACGCACGGGGGGGGCGTGTTCCACGGCCAGATAATCCATTGGGACTTTGAAGCTCGGGAGGTGCACTGATGCCGATCCCTCGTCTTATCCGGAGCAAATTTTATGGCGCGAGATGGCGGACGGAGGTCCGCCCGCACATCCTCCAGCGCGCGGCACATTGTTGCGAGGCATGCGGTAAGCCAGACAGGACAACGGTGGAAACCTGCACCTTCCCGGATGGCTGCGCAACGGGCGGACTCAGGATGGTATGGCGGCGACACTGGACGCTGCCCTGGCGCGATGAGACCGGCCGGCCTGTGACGGCCGTGCCGCCGGGCACGCATTTTCGAGCGCGCGAAGTAACTGTGGTGCTGACGATCGCCCACTTGAATCACAAACCCGGTGATGACCGACCCGAGAACCTCCGCGCCTTTTGCCAATGGTGTCATTTGCACTACGACCGCCATCATCACCGCGACACCCGAGCAGCGCGCAAAGATCGCGCGCGCCCACTACTGGCGGCCAGCGTGGGCCCGGCGTCGCGCAGCGAGGGAGGCTGTGGATGAGGCCTGAGGAGTGGACGATTATCGAGTGGATAGCCACGGCGATGGCAGCCGGGCTCGGCGGTTTCCTCGCCGGCTTTGTCGTCGTCGCGGTTCTCCGGAGGCGAGTGTGAGCTACTACCGTACGCGCCGAAAAATCGGGGCTCCCAAACACCTGCGCTTCGAGTGGGTGTATTTCGAATTGCCGGGTTCGACCACTGACGCTCAGGAGTTCGCCGCGCGTGAGATCTGGCGAGTCAAGAACACCAGGGCCGTCCTGGTCGAACCCGTAAGGGATTGTCCCTGTCCGTCGGACGCAACTCTGGCGGGGCGCGCGAGGGGGGTGAATCTGTGGTTGTCGAAAAGGCTTGCGCTGTGAACGATAACTCGATCCCGAATGAGATTGAAGCGGCCGTGCGGCGCGCGGCCAGCGTCGTGGACCGCGTCGCGGAATCCATTGGCCCGCGCGATCTGTCGTGCCTCGTATGTGGTGCTCGGCGTCACGCGGCAGTGAGCGAGATCCGTGGATTTCTTGATACGGGGTGGCCGGAATGCTGTAGCCAGACAATGAGGCTGAAGTGAAGTACCGGGTCTACTGCGATGTGATTCTGCGGGCGGAGAGCGATCGCCAGGCGATCGAGATGGCCGCGGCGCTGCTGGCTCGCGGCCAGTACGCGGACTTGGTGCTCGCCGGCCAGGTGAAGGTTCAGCAGATTAGTTATTCCAACAGAGAGGCCGTGCAGTTCGGCAATGGACATGGAGCGCGAGGCAATCTCGAGGTCACTCGCGCCAAGATCCCCACGGACCCGGGCGTCCGTGGCGGAACTCAATCCGCGCCTCGAGGCCGATCGGCAGCTAATAAACGAAAGAGCCGGATTAATCCGGTTCAGTGAAGCCGCGGCGTCCGTCCCAGCCCGGAAGGGACGGCGCCGCGCACGAAGCCGTGGAAGGAGTGGAAGTGGCGGAAGCAATCGCACAAACCCAGGCGGCCGCCGCGCCGCGCGCGCTGGATCCCAACCAGGTGCCGGTCGTCGGACAGTGTCTGTTCCTGCGGGCTGCAAGCGGCAAGGTCTTCGTCGCCCGCGTCACCAGCGTCGCAGTGGAAGGCACGATCGCCCGGGTCGCGCTCGCCCCAACAGGAGGATACGAACGTGCTGAAGCGTGAGCCTCTCGACATCGATCCCATCCTCGCGCGCGCTAACGCGGCCACGCCGGGTCCGTGGGTGCGCTGGGAGACGCTCCTGATTCTAGGCAAGATCCGGCTGGAGGGAGTCTATGGTGTGGTCCACAAAAGCCACATCGCGATTTCAGTTGACGAAGGTGGAGGCTTAACTGAGGAGCAGCTCTATTCGATCCTTGATCCGGATGAGAACTTCGACGATTACGACAAGGGCGACCTGGCAGTTATCGAGCAGATTCAGAAAGCGAGGAATCTGGAGTTTTGCGCGCACGCGCGCGTCGACGTGCCGGCTCTCTGCGGGGAGATCGTGTATCTCCGGCAGGGAGTCACGGAGTTAGAGCACGGAGGGACAAAACAGTGAAGACCCTCACGGCTCGATCGATCTTTGAATGCACGGTGAAGGATACCGAGTGGTACCAGGAGATCGAGGCTGCCAGCGCCGGCAAGGCAAAGTACGCGTATTTGATGGCCATCCGCGAAGCCTGGCCCGACGTCCGCTTTACAGATATCCAAGTGAGACGGATTTGCCAACGGGACACGAAAAACGGGCCATCGCCCGAGGTCAATGCGCAGGACTGGAACGAAGCGCACCCCGTTGGAACTCAGGTTCACGTGAGGCAAGACGACGGGGTCACACTGCTGACCAAAACGCGGAGCGCCGCCCAGGTGCTCGGAGGCCATACCGCAGTTGTCTGGCTGGATGGCGTCGCCGGCTGTTACCGGCTGGACAGATGTGCTCCGCTGGAGCCAGCGGTATGACCCTCATGGAACTGATGGCAGCACTCAAAGGCGCCGAGGCCCGCGACTCGGCTGACTACCGACTCCAGCTTTTCCCCGACGGATCGGGGGGTGTTTACATGGACTTCCCGGACGATTCCGAAGCACGATTCGAGTTCGATCGCGTCGTCGAACTGGAAAAGTGGCTAGAGAAATCGGAACCGCAGGGCAGGGCCACGGATGAGCCTCATTGAGCTCACTGACCAGGCGCTTGTCGCCGCTCTGGCGCACATGCGCGGTGTGTCATTACACGAGCGCCTGCGCGTGCTCGCGAATCTGCTGTCCGCCTGGGGCGATCCGGTGACGCCTGAGGAGCTGGGCTACCGCGCCAGGCGGCACTTGGCCCCACGTTCGAGGGAAGGAGAAGTTGGAAATGATCAAAGCGGTAGGAACATTCGACAGCCGGGAGGTACTGCTCCTTGGCCTCAGCCGTGAGAATTTTGAGCGGCTGCTCAGGAAGGAGCCCATCTTCCTTGCCATCGAGGATGTCGGGTTGTCATACCCTCTCGATCTCCTCATCGTGGCCGGCGAAACGGAAGCGGGGATAACCCACGATCTGCAACATCTCATCGGCGACGAGACCGAGATCGTGATCGTGGCAAGAAAGGGCAGATCGTGACCGACGAACGGCCATGCCCGCCGGAGCAATACACGCTCCAGGCCAGAATGTTCCTGGCCGACTATGAGCTCTGGCGGTTTACCGTCGAAGATCGGCTGCCATTGCCTGGTACAGCCTCACAGGATGAGGACCTCGACCGCAACCGCTTCCTGGAGGAGTGGACCCAGCGGCTCGCTATGGCGTTTCGCGCGTATCACGCAGATGGAATCGACCATGCCGCCACATTAGTGCGGTCGCAAGGCACGCGCCCCGGCCTGACCGCTTTCGACCGCCGGCTTTGGATCAGAATCTGGACGAAACTCTGGAACACGGCATCGGCGGTTCGGCACGCCTGGCCGCTGC
>CAZDBC010000002.1:0-19433 GCA_964503295.1 uncultured Kiloniellaceae bacterium
CCTACCGCCAGATCGCCGATCCCGATCGCGCCGCGGTCTACGATGAGGCGGTCAATGAGCTCACCCTGCGCGGCTCCGGCGTCGAGCCGCACCTGGTCGAGGCCCTGACCAGCCAGGCCGGCAAGCTGTGGCATGTCTCGAATCTGTACGAGATTCCGGAGGGCGAACGCCTGGCCCGGCGCCTGGTCGAGGCCTCCTTCGCCGACCGTGTGTTCTTTTGTAATTCCGGCGCCGAGGCGGTCGAGGGTGCGATCAAGCTGGCCCGGCGTCATCACTACGCCGCCGGCCATCCCGAGCGGGTGCGCATCATCACCTGCAGCAGCGCCTTCCACGGCCGCACCCTGACCACGCTGTCGGCGGCGGCCAATCCGAAGTATCTGGAGGGCTTCGGCCCGGCCTCCGCCGGCTTCGACAATGTCGCCTTCGGCAACCTCAACGAACTGCGCGCGGCGATCGTGCCCGAGACCGCGGCCATTCTGGTCGAGCCGATCCAGGGCGAGGGCGGCATTCGTCCGGCCGACCTGGACTTCCTGCGCCGCCTCCGCCAGGTGTGCGACGAGTACGGCCTGATCCTTATCTTCGACGAGATCCAGTGCGGCATGGGCCGGACCGGGCGCCTCTTCGCCCACGAATGGGCCGGCATCGCCCCCGACGTGATGGCGCTCGCCAAGGGCCTGGGCGGCGGCTTCCCGATCGGCGCGATCCTGGCGACCGAAGCGGCCGCCTCGGGCATGACCGCGGGCAGCCATGGCAGCACGTTCGGGGGCAATCCACTCGCCATGGCGGTCGGCAACGCGGTGCTCGACGTCATGCTCGAGCCCGGTTTCCTGGAACGGGTCGCGCGGGTCGGGGCCTATTTCCGCGAGCGTCTCGAGCGGCTTGTCGCGCGCCACCCGGACATCGTGGCGGAGGTGCGCGGCGCCGGCCTGATGCTCGGCCTGCGCTGCGTGGTGCCGAACAGCGAGATGACGGCGCGTCTGCGCAGCGGCGGCCTCTTGACCGCGACCGCGGCCGAGAACGTGCTTCGCCTGCTGCCCCCTCTGATCATCGAGGAACGCCATGTCGACGAAGCGCTCGACGTCCTCGAGCGGACCTGCGCCGACTGGGCCGAGGCGGCCTGACATGGCCGAACCGCGCCATTTTTTGGACCTCGACCGGATCGCGCGGGAGGATCTGCGCCGCATGCTGGGCATGGCCGCCGCCATGAAGCGCGGCGAGCCGCCCAACGGCCATGCCAGGCCGCTGACCGGCAAGAGCCTCGCGATGATCTTCGAAAAGCCTTCGACGCGCACGCGGGTCTCCTTCGAGGTCGGGGTGCGCCAGCTCGGCGGCGAGGCGGTGGTGCTGGAGCCGAGCGGCACCCAGCTCGGCCGCGGCGAGACCGTGGCGGATACCGCGCGCGTGCTGTCGCGCTATGTAGATGCGATCATGATCCGCACGACCAGCGAGCAGAAGCTGCACGAACTGGCCGCGCACGCCTCGGTGCCGGTGATCAACGGCCTGACCGACCGCACCCATCCCTGCCAGCTGATGGCCGATGTCATGACTTTCGAGGAACAGCGCGGGCCGATCGCTGGAAAGGTGATCGCCTGGTCGGGCGACGGCAACAACATGGCGACCTCCTGGATCCATGCCGCCGTCGCCTTCGGGTTCGAGCTTCGGCTCGCCTGCCCGGACCAGCTCGGCCCGCCGGCCGAAGTGCTCGCCTGGGCCGGCGAGCGCGGCGGCCGTATCCTGGTCACCTCCGATGTCGAGGAGGCGGTCGGCGGAGCCGACTGCGTGGTCACCGACACCTGGGTCTCGATGGGCGACGACGACGGCCAGCGGCGGCACAACCTGCTGCGCGCCTATCAGGTCGACAGGCGTGTCATGTCCCTGGCAAAGCCCGATGCGATCTTCATGCACTGCCTGCCGGCGCACCGGGGCGACGAGGTGACCGACGAGGTCATCGACGGCCCGCAGTCGGTGGTCTGGGACGAGGCCGAAAACCGCTTGCACGCACAAAAAGGAATTCTGGTCTGGTGCATGACCTAGGAGGTGGTCCCGGGGGCGGCGGTCCCGGGGGCGATGGCCGCGGGGGCGGCGCGGCGGGTGTCCCCGACGGCGGTGCCGGGATCGACCTGGTTCGTCCGTTCCTGCTCGAATCTTCCGGGATTCGCGGCCGCATCGTACGGCTCGGCCCCTTGCTCGACAGCATCCTCACGCGCCACGACTATCCGGACGCGGTCGCCGGCCTGCTCGCCGAGCTGCTGGCCCTGGCCGGCGCGCTCTCCAGCCTGATGAAGTACGACGGCGTCTTCACCCTGCAGACCAAGGGCGACGGTCCGGTCAACCTGAGCGTTGCCGACGTCGATGCGGCGGGCGTGCTGCGCGGCTACGCCGGCTTCGACGCCGCGCGCGCGGCAGCGCTGCCCTTCGATCCCGCCTGGCGCGCGATGCCGATCCAACCCCTGCTCGGCCAGGGCTACCTGGCCTTCACCGTCGACCAGGGGCCCGACACCCACCGCTATCAGGGGATCGTGGCGCTGACCGGCGAGAGCCTGGCCGACTGCCTGCAGCACTACTTTCAGCAATCGGAGCAGGTCCAGACCGGCATCCAGGTGGCCGCGCGGCGCGGCCCCGGCGGCTGGCGCGCGGGTTGCCTGGTGCTCCAGCATCTGCCCGAGGATTCGGCCTCGTCGGCGGCCGCCAGGTCCGACGAGGACGCCTGGCGCCGTGCCATGGTGCTGCAGGCGAGTTGCACGCCCGAGGAGCTTCTGGCCGAGGATCTTCCGGTTGACGACCTGCTCTACCGCCTGTTCCACGAGGAAGGGGTGCGCGTGTTCGACGTCCGACACCTGCGCGAAGGCTGCCGCTGCTCGCGCGAGAAGCTCGAACAGGTCCTCCTCACCCTGCCGCGCGACGAGGTCGAGCACTTGAAAGTCGACGGGCGCATCGTCATGGTGTGCCAGTTCTGCAACCGCCAGTTCCTGTTCGACGATGACGATTTGCATGCGCTGCTGGCGCGCTGACCCGCGAGCCGTCGTGCGCGGCACGGGCCGCTTTTCATTGATTGCCCTGGTGGCGATTTTCGTTGTCGCGGGCTGTTCGACGCCGCCGCCGCAGAACCGCTTTCCTCAGCTGACCTACGGCCATCTGGAGCCGATCCGGCTCGCCGTTGCGGACATCCGCATAGAGCAGAGCTACCGCCCGCCGCTCGAGGCGCCGCATGTCGAGCACCTCATGCCGATCGCGCCCGGCGTCGCGGCGCAGCGCTGGGCGAGCGATCGCCTGCGGGCGGCCGGCAGCGATCTCGTCGCGATCTTCACGGTGCGCGAGGCCTCGGTGACCGAGGTGGCGCTGCCCCGCACGAAGGGCGTGAAAGGGGCCTTCACGACCGATCAGTCGGAGCGCTACGACGCCCGCCTTGTGGTCGAACTCGCGGTGCGCAACGCGCGCGGACGCACCATCGGCATCGCCACCGCCGAGGCGGTGCGCAGCCGCACGGTGCCCGAGGATCTGTCGCTCAACGAACGCGAGCGGGTCTGGTTCCAGATGGTCGAGCAGATGATGCAGGACCTGAACGGCCAGCTCGAAACGACCATCCCCGAAGCGCTCTACCCTTACCTGGCGGCCTGAACGCCCCGCTCAGCAGGCCGTCGCGTCGCTGGCCCAGTCGGCGAGGCGGCGCAGGAAGGCCTCGCAGGCTTCGATCTGCTCGAGCTCGATGTACTCGTCGGGCTGATGGGCCTGGTCGATCGAGCCCGGTCCGAACACCACCACCGGCAATCCCGCCTTCTGGTAGGCGCCGCCTTCGGTGCAGAACGAGATGACCGCCTGGTCGTTCAGGCCGGTCAGCCGGCGCACCAGGTCCTCGGCCGGGTTGTCGGCGGCTGGCGCCAGCGGCGCCACGTTGGCGAGTTGCTCGGTCACGATGCTGGCCTCCGGCGCCGTCGCGCGCAGGCGCGGCAGCACCACCTCCTCGGCATGTGCGCGGAAGGCGGCGATGATGGCGCTGCCGTCCTCTTCGGGCAGCTGGCGGAACTCCCAATGGAACGCACAGCGTTCAGCGATGATGTTCATCGCCTGGCCGCCTTCGATGCGCCCGATGTTGAATGTGGTGACCGGCGGGTCGAAGGGGTTGTCGCCGGCCGCCGCGCGCCGCCGCGCGAACAGCCGGTCGAGAAAATGGATCAGTTCGCTCGCCGCCAGAATGGCGTTGGCGCCGTGCTGAGGCTGGCTCGAGTGTGCCGGCCGGCCGCGGATCGTCGTGCGGAACACCTGGCAGCCCTTGTGCGCGTTGACGATGCGCATGCTGGTCGGTTCACCGACGATCACCATCCCCGGTCGCGGCAGCTTCGCGAGCAGGTCCGGGATCAGGCGCTCGACGCCGAAACAGCCGACCTCCTCGTCATAGGTCAGGGCAAGATGGATGGGACGGGCAAGCGGCCGGTCCAGAAGCTCGGGCACCAGGGCGAGAGCGGCGGCGACGAAGGACTTCATGTCGGCGGTGCCGCGCCCGTAGAGCCGCATGCCGCGGCGCGCGACCGTGAAGGGGTCGCTCGACCAGTCCTGGCCTTCGACCGGCACCACGTCGCTGTGCCCCGACAAGACGACGCCGCCCTCGACGGCCGGCCCGATGCTGGCCAGCAGGTTGGCCTTGTCGCGTTCGGCGTTGAAGCTCCAGTGCGCCTCGACACCGTGGCCCTCGAGATAGTCCGCGACAAACTGCATGAGCGCGAGGTTCGAGCGCGCCGAGACCGTGTCGAAAGCGACCAGGCGCTCGAGCAACTCCAGGCTGCTTTGGCGGGCCGGGGTCATGGTGCCGGCTTGTCCGTCGGCTGTGGCCGCGATTGAAGCATGAGCCTTCTCTTTCTTTCGGTCATCCGCGCCAGAACGACGGCACGAACAGCATCAGCACGGTGAAGAGCTCCAGCCGGCCGAGCAGCATGCCGAGCGAGAGCAGCCACTTGGCGGCATCGGGCAGGGGGGCGAAGGTGCCCGCCGGGCCGATCGTGTCGCCCAGCCCGGGGCCGACGTTGGCGATCGCCGTGGCGGCGCCCGAGACGGCGGTGATGAAGTCGAGGTCGCACAGGCCGAGCCCGACGGCGAGCAGCGCGAAGCAGGCGACATAGAGAAAGAAGAAGCTCATGACCGAAGCGCCGACCTGTTCCGGAATGGGCCGCCGGTCGTAATAGGCGAAGAAGATGCCATGCGGCTCCTGCAGGCGGCGGAACTGCGCGGCGGCCGTGGCATAGAGAACCTGCAGCCGGAAGATCTTGAAGCCGCAGGTCGTCGAGCCCGCGCAGCCGCCGATGAACATCAGGAGAAACATCAAGGCGGCGACGAACCCGCCCCAGAGATTGAAGTCGGCGGTGGAGAACCCGCTGCCGGTCATCACGGAAATGACGTTGAAGGTGGCATAGCGCAGGGAGTCGAGCGGCGTCATCCGTCCCTGCTGCCACAGCCACCAGGCGGTCGCCAGAATGCTGAGCGCGAGTATGGCGATCAGCCATCGGACCTGGCTGTTGCCCAGCAACGCCTTCAGGTCGCCGCGTACCGCACGCAGGTAGAGAACGAACGGCAGGCTGCCGAGGACCATGAGCACGCTGATCGTGTAGTCCACGGCCACGCTGTCGAACACGCCGACCGAACCGTCGGAGGTCGAGAACCCGCCGGTCGCGATCGAGGTCATGGCATGGGCGATCGCCTCGAAGCCGGTGAGCCCCAGGCTCCACAACACCAGCGCGGCGATCGCCGTCATCACGACGTAGATCACGCCGATCCCGCCGGCGATCTCGGCCGCGCGCGGCAGGACCTTGTCGGTCTCGAAAGCCTCCACCCGGAACATCTGCATGCCGCCGACCTGCAGCATGGGAAGGATGGCCACGGCCATCACGATGATGCCGATGCCGCCGAGCCACTGCAGAATGGCGCGCCAGATGAGGATGCCGGGCGGCGCACTGTCGAGGCCGACGATCACGGTGGAGCCGGTCGTGGTGATGCCCGACATCGATTCGAAGAACGAGTCGGTGTAGCTCAATTCGAGCTCCGAGAAATGGAACGGCAGCGCGCCGAACATGGCGATCACCAGCCATGCCAGGGTCGTCATCAGGAAGCCCTGCCGGATGGAGAAGCGGTAGCCGCGCGCCCGCGTGGTGAGAATCAGGGCGACGCCGACAAAGAGGGTAACGGCCGCACTGGCGCCGAACACCTGCCAGTCGCGATGGCCGGCGAACGCGTCGACCGCGGCCGGGATGATCATGGCAACCGCCAGAATCGAGACCAGAATCCCGACGATGAACAGGACCGGGCGGAACTCGATCATGCCGACCCGTGAGGTCGGCCGGCGGGCGAGGCCTCAGCGCCGATCAGGCATGACACCGACATCCCCCTTTGTCCGGCCGCCGCCCCGACGTCCCGCCCCCGCCTGGCCGGTGGTCGCCCGCCGGACCTGCGCCTGCGGCTGGTCGCTCAGTTAAGGCGGACCGGCTGGTGCGGGCTGTCGAGGGAGAACGCCGGAATGGCCACTTCGAACCGTTGGCCTTCGGAGGTCTCCATCTCGTAGGTGCCGACCATGATGCCCGAAGGCGTCGTCAACGGCGTGCCGCTGGTGTACTCGAAGCTCTCGCCCGGGGCGAGCGTCGGCTGCTCGCCGACGACGCCGGCACCGCGCACCTCCTGCACGCGCCCCATGGAGTCGGTGATGCGCCAATGGCGGTTGAGCAGCTGGACGGTGTTCCGGCCGAGGTTCTCGATCTGGACCTGATAGGCCCAAACGAAGTGGTTGTCGCTCGGCGAGGACTGTTCCTCGAGGTAGATCGGCTTCACCGTGACCCGGATCGAGCCCGTCGTCTCGCTGTACATGGTCCGCGATGGCTCCGTTGTCCGACAACATCTTCACGGGGCCGGCGAACGTCTCGACCAGGCCACCCCGCATCGTTTCGCGCTGTCACAATAACTAAGCAAAAAGCGGCGGGTTGGCAATTGCACCGCGGGCGCACCGCGGGCGCGATTCTCGACAGCCCTTTGAGGGCCGGCCGCTGCCGGTAGGCGTCAGAAACGACGACGGCGCCGCCAAGTGGGCGGCGCCGTCGCCTCCTTCGAACGGTTCGGCCGTTGCCGGGCCTTACTGGACGATGATCTCGGCCCGACGGTTGGCCTGCTCGCGCACGCCGTCGCCGGTCGGCACCGCCAGTTCGGACTCGCCCCGGCCAGCCACGCTGACGGCTGCCGGCGGAACGCCCAGGCTGACCATGAAGTCCTTCACCGAATTGGCCCGACGCAGGGACAGACGCAGGTTGTAGTCGGCCGGGCCGGAGGTGTCCGTGTGCCCGGTCACCGAGTACTCGGTGATGCCGGCGTCGCGCGCCACGTCGACGTACTCCGCGATATCGTCACGTACGGTCGGGCGCAGCTGCGAGCTGTCCCAGTCGAAGTAGACCAGAAGCGGCTCGATAACGATCATCGCCTCGGGCTCGGGCTCGGGCGCTGGCATCGGCTCCGGCTCGGCCTCGAGTTCCGCCATGGCCTCGAGGAACGCGGCCCTGCAGTCCGCGATGTGATCCGGCTGGTGGCCCTCTTCCTGCTGTTCCAGCCAGCAGTCGAAGCGCGTCTGGGCGAAGGCCGCGAGATCGGGCTCCTCGATCCGGGCGCCGCCGTCGAGCGCGGCCATCAGGCGGCTGCGGGCGCTGCTCAACTCGCCGGCGAACCCGCCCACGTCACGGCTGGCCACCTCGTCGGGCAGCACGGCCTCGCCGCGCGCCGTCGCCAGGGCCTTGCGGGAGTAATGGACGGCGTCGCGCCAGTCGTTCATCTCGTTGCCCTCGAAGCGGGCGAGCTCGGTATAGTACTTGGAAAGCGCCAAGGAGAAAGGATTGCTTGTCGTCGGCTCGAAACTGCCACTGTTGACAGTCTCCCAATCCTGGTAGCTGCAGCCGCCGAGCATCACAATGCCGAGCAGGACGGCCACGACGCGCGTCTTGATCATGATCTGGTTCCCCTCGCTCTTGCCGATCCAGCCAGCCGGCGCGTGGCCGGCAAACCAATGGGCAGCACATTAACAAAATTATTCTACCACGACGCGCAGGTTTGAAGCTAATCCAGAGCAATTCCTGCGGGCCGTGGCCAAACTGCACCTTTCGGCGGACCAAGTCCGCCAAGCCGGTTACTGCCGTGTACGCCTGCCCCGGCCGGGAAGTTCCCATCTGTTTGCCGATCCTCTAGCGGCACTTGGCGTGGTCGCCGCCTTGTCCTATAAATCGAACCGGCCAGTAAGCCGTCGCGGCAGCGCCCGGGCGGGTGTAGCTCAGTGGTAGAGCAGTAGCTTCCCAAGCTACGTGTCGAGGGTTCGATTCCCTTCACCCGCTCCAGCCGCGACCGCAGGTTCGGGCGTCGTCACGCGGCGCAGAACGGTTGCCGGCTTGGCCCGCGTGCGCCGCTTGAAGCGGGTGGTGCGGATCATGTCGCGGATGCGCGGCTGGATCTCGGTACGCCAGCGGGTGCCGTTGAAGACGCCGTAGTGCCCGACCCCCGGCTGGACGTAGTGGTAGTGGTCGTCGATCGGGATGCGGCTGCACAGGTCGTGGGCGGCCTCGGTCTGGCCGAGGCCGCAGATGTCGTCGCGTTCGCCCTCGACGGTCATCAGCGCGGTCTTGCGGATGCGCCGGCAATCGATCCGGCGGCCGCGGTGGGTCATGGTGCCCTCGGGCAGGGCATGCTCCTGAAATACGCTGCGCACCGTCTGCAGGTAGAATTCCGCGCTCAGGTCCATGACCGCCAGGTATTCCTCGTAGAAGGCGGCATGCTGCTGGGCCGAGTCGCCGTCGCCCTGGATCAGGTGCCTGAACAGCTCGACGTGCGCGTCGACATGGCGCTCCAGGTTCATGCTCATGAAGCCGGAAAGCTGAATGAAGCCCGGATAGACGCGGCGCATCGCGCCGGGGTGCGGGAAGGGGACACGCGTGATCACGTTGCGCTCGAACCAGCGCAGGCTGCGCGACTGGGCCAGCTCGTTGACCGCGGTCGGATTGCGCCGCGTGTCGATCGGCCCGCCCATGAGCGTAAGCGAGGCCGGCTGGCAGGGGTCGTCCGCCGCGGCCATTGCCGCGGTCGCGGCCAGCACCGGCACCGAGGGCTGACAGACCGCGATGACGTGGGTGTCCGGTCCCAGGAAACGCACGAACTCGATCACATAGTCGATGAAATCCTCGAGGTCGAAGCCGCCGTCCCAGACCGGCACCGTGCGGGCGTCCTGCCAGTCCGTGATGAAGACGTCGTGTTCGGGCAGCATGGCCTGAACGGTGCCGCGCAGGAGCGTCGGGTAGTGTCCCGACAGGGGCGCCACCAGGAGGACCTTTGGGTCGTCGCGCCCGCCGCACACAGCCTCGTCCTTGGCGAAGTGAAGCAGGTCGCAGAAGGCCGTGCGCGCAACGACCTCCTGACGCACCGGCACCGGCAGGCCGTGCAGCATCACCTGGTCGATCCCGAAGCTCGGCCGGCCGTAGCGGCGGGTCAGGCGGTCGAAGACCTCGCAGGCGGCCGAGAGGCACCGTCCGCCCGGCGTGTAGGCCAATGGGCTGATCTGACTGCCGCAGATGGCGTTGACGATCTGCGACTGCGCCCTGAGCGGAGTCAGGCAGGCATGCGCCATCTCGTAGGCATGATAAAGCATCCTCTGTCGGTCTCCCCCTGCCGTCCCGGCGCGCGGCCATCGGCCCGACCGGCCGCCCCCTGGCCGCGTCGCCTTCGCGGCGCAGCATGACGGCTTCCGCGAGTCGGGGCAAGCGGGTGGCCCAAAGCGGGACGCCGCGTCTCATTATCGTATGTGTCGAAACGACCCCGGCCTTTGCTGGTGCCGTCCGAAAGGCCGGCGGTTACCCGCCGGGCGACGACGGCCTTACGAGGTGCCGAGCCCACAGGCAGGCGCTGAGTAGAATGATGGCACCGGCCTGGTGCAGTGCCGCGAGCGGGATCGGCACGACCAGAAGCAGGGTCGCGATGCCGAGCCCGACCTGGGCGCAGGCGACGAGCAGGACCAGATCGCTCGCCAGCCGCGCGCCGCCCGCGAGATCGAGCCGGCGCGCCGCGAGCCAGAGGCCGGACGCCGCCGTCAGGCTCAAGAGGGCGAGAACGCGGTGATTGAACTGCACCGCGGCGACGTTCTCGAAGAGATTCAGCGGCCAGGGCGACAGCGCGAGGTAGTCCTCCGGCACCAGCCGGCCGTCCATGAGCGGGAAGCTGTTGTAGATCAGGCCGGCATTGAGCCCGGCGACGAAGCCGCCCGACAGGAGGGTCAGAAATATCAGGCCTGCCAGCCATGCGAGACCGCGGCGCAGGGCGGGGGCGGCGGGGTCCGGGCTGGTTGCGGGCTGCGGCTGCAACAGGCGCAGCGCCAGAACCAGAAGATAGGCGTAGATGACGACCGCCAGGCCGAGGTGAAGCACCAGCCGATACTGCGAAACGTCGACCCGCTCGGCGAAGCCGCTCGCCACCATGAACCAGCCCAGGCCTCCCTGCAGCGCGCCGAGCGCCAGGGCGGCCAGCAGGTGCGGCGCGAGACCCCGCGGCAGCCGGCCGCGCAGCCAGAACCAGACGAAGGGCACGGCGAAGACAATGCCGATCAGGCGGCCCCACAGGCGATGGACGTACTCCCACCAGAAGATGGTCCGGAACTCCGCCAGGCTCATGCCGCGGTTGACCTGCTGGTATTCGGGGATCTGGCGATAGAGGTCGAACAGGCGGCGCCACTCCGCGTCGCTGAGCGGCGGCAGCGCCCCCGTCAGCGGGGCCCATTCCATGATCGACAGGCCCGACTCGGTCAGCCGGGTGATGGCCCCGATCACCGCCATCGCGAGGATCATGGCGCAGCACGCCAGCAGCCAGAGGCCGACCGCGCGCGGCGCGGGCCCGGCCCGGCCGGCGGCCGGCTCGAACGAGAGGCTGGTGGTCTGGCTGCCCATCGGGATTTCCCTCAGGGCAGATAGTTGATCGGCGCGCCGGCAATGTCCATGGCCGGCGCGGCCGCGCGCGGCCTTATGACGCGCGCCGGCGGGGGGGGCGGCTGGGCCCGGTTGCCAGAGGCTCAGCGGAGGGTCAGTGGAGAGTCAGCAGGGCGTCGGACTTGCGCCAGTCGGACGGCTGGATGATCTCGACGCTGGCCACCTTGACCGAGTGAAGCCGGCCGTCGAGGTTGGTCTCCCAGAAGTGCAGGAACTTGCGCAATTCGGGAAAGTTCGGCAGCAGGTCCAATTCCTGCCAGATGTAGGTCTGCAGCAGGTGCGGATGATCCGGCATGTGGTAGAGGATCTCCGCCGTCGTCAAACGATAGTCGTTCAGTTGGCGTTGCAGCCCGCTCATACCTTCGTGCACCTCCGTCAAGGACCTGGACACGACAGGGATTCTGATCGAGCTATGATGCGGGCGCAACGGTAAAAAGAGTGTTACACCAATGGCTTGGCAGCAATGTCCTGAGACTGCTGCCACAGGCGACGGCGGCCGTCCGGCGCCGTCACAGGCGCATGTAGCGCGCCTTGGTGCCGCGTTCGATCGCGGCCGCCGGCAGCCGGCCGACGTGCAGCCGATGACGCAGCATCTCGAGCACGCTCAATTCCTCCTGGCTGGCCGAGCCGTCGGAGGCCGCCACGTCGCAGGCCAGGGCATAGGCCGTCTCGTGCAGCTTTGTCGGCAGGGCCTTGGCGATTCTCGCGACGGTGCCCTCGACCCCGTCCGGCCCGTTGATGGCCTCGGCGCAGGCGCGCGCCGTGTTCGGCAGGTTCTCCAGATCGTAGTCCTGGAATACCGGAAGAACCTTCACGGTGTCGCCGATGGTCTGCAGCTCCGCGTCGGTCATCTCGCGGTCGGCGGCCGAAACCAGGACCATGGTGTAGATCAGCGCGGCGTGGTGGTCGATCATCGGGCTCTCGGTGCGGGGCTGGTGGAAAGACGCGCGGAGACTAGAGCTTTCGAGGGCATCGTCAAGCGGCAAGCGAGCGCTTTCTAACCCCCGCCGGCCGGGCCGGAGGACTGCGCGCCGCTGTCAAAGAGCGCTCGACAGAGTCGGGGCCAGCGGTCAAGTTCGCCGGCCATGGAAGCCATCCTCGACGTTGTCCTGCCGGTCTTCGGCATCATGTTCGCCGGCTACGGCGCCGGCCGCTTCGGGTTGCTCGGCGCGGCGAGCAGCGAGGCGTTGAACCGTTTCGTCTACTACGTCGCCTTGCCGGCATTGTTCTTCATCGCGCTCGCCCGCGTGCCGATCGCCGAGGCGTTCCACTGGCCGTTCCTGGCCGCCTTCGGCGGCGGACTCCTGGGCACCTTCGCCATCGCCCTTCTGGTCGCGCCGCTGATCTTTCCCAACAGCGTCGGCGGGCTCGGACTGCACGGGCTCTGCGCCGTCTTCTCCAACACCGGCTACGTCGGCATCCCTCTTTCGATGCTGGTGTTCGGCGAGGCCGGCACCTTTCCGGCCGTGGTCGCGACGGTTGTCATGGGTGCGGTGGTCATGAGCGTCGGCGTGGTCATCCTCGAGATCGACCAGGGCCGGGGCGCCAGCGCATTCGCCGTCGCAGGCAGCGTCCTGCTGGGGGTCGCGCGCAATCCGCTGCTGATGTCGGCGGCGGCCGGCCTGCTGGTCTCCGCCCTGGGGCTGTCGGCGCCGCGGTCGCTCGCGACCTTTGCCGATTTGCTCGGCGCGGCCGCCGGGCCCTGCGCCCTCTTCGCCATGGGGCTCTTCATGGTCGGCAAGTCGTTCACCGCCGGTGCCGGCGAGGTCGGCTGGCTGATTCTCCTGAAGCTGCTGGTCCAACCCCTGATCACCTGGTGGCTGGCCTACCGGGTGATGGCGCTCGATCCGCTGTGGGCCGGCAGCGCCCTGCTGCATGCGGCCCTGCCGACCGGCGCGCTGGTCTTCGTCCTGGCGCAGCGCTACGGCATCTTCGTGCAGCGCTCCGTCGCCGCCATCATGGCCTCGACGCTGGTCTCTGTGATCACCCTGTCGCTGCTGCTCGATCGGGTCATCCTGAACTGACGGGCGAAGTGGCGGCGAGGAACTCGCGCGTCGCCGCGACCGCCTCGGCCAGACCGACGCGCGCCACCGGCGCGCCCTGGGGAAAGGCGCCGAGCAGGCGCGATGGCATCATGGGGTCGAGCAGCACGAAGACGCCGCGGTCGCCGGCCTGCCGGATGAGGCGGCCGTAGGCCTGCTTGAGGCGCAGGCGGGTCAGCATGTCGTCGTAGGCGCGGCCGCCGAACAGGGCACGGCGGGCGCGGTGGCGAATGTCGGGCCGCGGCCAGGGCACCCGGTCGAAGGCGATCAGACGCAGCGCCCGGCCCGGCACGTCCACGCCGTCGCGTACCGCATCGGTGCCGAGCAGGCAGGAATCCTCCTCGGCCCGGAACAGCTCGATGAGTGTCGAGGTGTCCAGTCCGTCGACGTGCTGGCCGTAGAGCTCGATGCCCGCCTGCTCGAGCGGCGCGCCGATCTGGGCGTGCACGGCGCGCAGGCGCGCGATCGCCGTGAACAGGCCGAGCCCGCCGCCGCCGGCGGCCAGGAACAGCTCGCGATAGGCGGCGGCCACCTGGCGCAGGTCGTCCTTGCGCACGTCGGTGACGATGAAGATCCGCGTCTGGCCGGCGTAGTCGAAGGGCGAGGGCAGGCGCGCGCGGACCGCGGCGTTGGGCAGATGAACCGTGCCGCAGCGCAGCTCCGCGGCGCGCCAGTCGGCTTCGGGGTCGCCGCTGCCGTCGGTCAGGGTGGCCGAGGTGATCAAGGCGCCCTGGGCGGGCGACAGCACGACCTCGGCGAACGGCCGGGTGGGGTCCTTCCAGTGGCGGTGCATGCCCACGTCGAGCAGACGCCCGCCGCTGCGCTCGGCGGCGAACCAGTCGACGAAGTCCTCCGGCGTCTCCTCCTCCAGTGCCGCCAGCATGTCGATCCAGGCGCTCACGGTGCGGGTGCCGCGCCGCTGCAGGCTGCGCAGCACCGCCTCCAGGCGGCGCCGGGAGTCGCTGTCGAGGCTGCCGGCCTGCTCGTCGAGCCGGTCGCCGAGACGCGCGGCGAGCCGGCCGAGCGGCCGCAGCAGGGCGTTCAGCGCGCCGTCGAGGTCGCTCGCGGCGGGCAACAGGCGGGGCAGCGGCGGCCTGGTCTCGGTTTCCAGGCCGTAGGGGCCGTCGGGATTGTCGACCCGTGCCAGCAACTGCTCCCAGACCTGACGCAGGAAGCGCTCGGCCGGTCCCTGCGGACGGCCGTCGATCAGGCGCTGCGCCCAGCCTTCGCCCGGCAGGGCCTGGGCCGCCGCCTCGATCTCGCCGAGCGCCTCGAGCGCCGCATCGTCTTCGAGCACGAGCTCGTCGAGCCGCCGGCGCAGGCCGCGCTGGCGCCCGCTGCCGAGGCCGCGGCCTTCGGCCCCCAGCAGCCAGCGCCGCAGCTCCTGGCCCTCGCGCCCCGACAGGGTGGCGGCGAAGGCGCCATCGGCGGCATCGAACAGGTGATGCCCCTCGTCGAACACGTAGTGGGCCGGCAGCCGTCCCTCCTCGCCGACGCCGAGCGCGGCCTGATGCAGCACCAGGGCGTGATTGGCGACCACGAGCCGGGCCTGTCGCGCTTGGCGCAGGCCGCGCTCGATGAAGCACTTGCGGTAGTGCCGGCAGGCCGAATAGAGGCACTCGCCCCGCCGGTCGGCGAGACCGAGGGTGCGCGCCCGGCCGGCGATCTCGGGCAGCCAGCCGGGGAAGTCGCCGCCAACCATGTCGCCGTCGCGCGTCGCCGCCGCCCAGCGCGCCATCAGCCCGACCGCGACGCCGGCGCCGAGCTGACCGCCGCCGGCGCCGATCGCGTCCTCGAGATTGAGCAGGCAAAGGTAATTCTCGCGCCCTTTGCGGATCACCACCTGGCGTGCCCGCTCGGCGGGCTCGGGAACGAGCCGCGCCAGCTCCTGGTCGATCTGGCGCTGCAGGTTGCGGGTGTAGGTGGCGATCCAGACCGGCGCGCGGTTCTTCTCGGCCCACAGGCTGGCCGGTGCGATGTAGCCCAGGGTCTTGCCGACGCCGGTGCCGGCCTCGGCCAGCACCACGTTGGGTTCGCCCGGCGCCGCGCGCGGCGCGAAGGCCTGGCAGGCGGCCGAGGCGTAGTCCGCCTGCTCCGGTCTGGCCTCGGCGCTGTCGGGCAGGATCTCGGTCAGCCGACGGCGTGCCTCGGTTGGCGCGACCGGCTGGTGGTCGGGCGGCGCCGGCGGCGGCTCGTCGCTCCACTCCGGCAGCCGCTCCCAGACGCGCAGGCCGGGCGGCGAGACCGCGGGCCCCGGCATATTGTCGGCGCCGAGCGCGGCCAGCACCGTCTCGCCCCACGGCCAGCCGGCGTCGCGCAGCGCCTTCGCGATCGCCGCGGCGTCGGGATCGCGGCGTGCGCCCCGGGCCGCGAGCTCGGCGAGCAGGGCGGCCGCGGCGTCGCGCAGCGTGAGCGCCGCGCCTTCCGGCGTGCGCGGCCGCGGCAAGGCCAATGCATCGGCGAGCCCGCGCGGCGTCGGCGGGCAGAAGCTGGCCGGACGGACGAAGGCGAAGAGCTCGAGCAGATCGTAGGCCGGGAAAGGATCGCAGGTCAGGCGCCGCGCGGTCAGGCGCGCGTGACACAGCAGCGGCCTGTGCAAACGTGCCCGGCGCGCAACCGCGACCGGCGGGAGGCGTTCGGGCGTTCCGTCCGGTTCGATCCAGACGGCGCCGCTCAAGCCCGCGAACAGCAGGGCGGCGCGCGGCGGGGCGACGGCGGCATGCGGCGCCGGGCCGGCCGGCCGGCAACCGCCCGGCTGAGGCGGCGACTCCATGTCTTGCAGTCTAGCGGCGGTCGCCGCACCGTGCACGGTCGTCCGTTCGCCCGGGCTTTACGCCGCGCCCGCGCCCGGCTATCGACTGTCGGGTGAACGCGATGCCGAGCCTTCAGACCATCAGCCGAACCCGGGGTCGGTTCGCATGAGGGCGGCCGCCGACGCCGAGAGCGGTCTCGAGGAGCTGCCGGCCCTGCTGGCCGGCGACAAGCCGGCGTGG
Organism: uncultured Kiloniellaceae bacterium; assembly: GCA_964503295.1. Taxonomy (GTDB): domain Bacteria; phylum Pseudomonadota; class Alphaproteobacteria; order Kiloniellales; family Kiloniellaceae; genus CAZDBC01. The sequence continues at coordinate 16,015 of CAZDBC010000002.1, forward strand.
GACGCCTTCGTCGCCCGTTACGCCGGCATCATCTATGCCGCCGTAAGGCGCCGGCTGGTGCCGGCCGGCTGCGCCGACGAGGCCGACGACGTCGCCCAGGACGTCTTTCTCCGTCTGTGCCGCCACGACTACAAGCTGCTGCGCGACTTCGATCCCGCCCGGGCCAGGCTCACCACCTGGTTGACGGTGATCGCCAGCAGCGCGGCCATCGACCATCTGCGCCGCCGCCGTCGCCCGGCCCGCGGCCTGGACGAGGTTCCGGAAGCGGAGCTCGCGGTCGATCCGGTCGAGCCGACGCGCTTGACCATTCCCGAGGGGCTGCTGTCGCCGCGCCAGGCGCTCGTGCTGGAGCTCCTCTACCAGCGCGACATGACCCCGGCGGAGGTCGGCGCGGCCCTCTCGATCGACCCCCAGACTGTCCGGTCCATGCACCACAAGGCCTTGACCAAGCTGCGCGCACACGTCAAGGCGGGAGACGCGGGATGAGCAGCTGTCGCCGGCCGATCGCGGGGATGGCGGGCCGGCAACGGCCGTATCACCGCTCGAGAGCAGGAGGAGCGCTGTCGTGAGCTTCGATGACGAGCGTCGGGACCGGGGCGAGCTGTCGCCCGAGGCGCGTGAGCTGTGGCGTGCGGCCCGCCGTGACGTAATAGGCGCGGACGGACCGGCGCCCGCGCCGGATCGCTTGGCGGCCTATCTGGACGGCCGGCTGGATGCGGCCGAGCGGGCCCAGCTGGAGGCCGAACTGGCCCTTTCGGAGGCGGGGCGGACGCTGCTCGTCGCCAGCCGCGAGGCCCTTTCCGGCGGTCCGGTGGCGGCCCCGGCGGCCTTGGTGGCGCGCGCCCAGGGCCTCGTCCGCGCCCCGGCCCGGGCGGCGGACGAAGATACCAACGGGGGTTTCTGGGAACGCCTGGGTCGCCACCTGTTTCCCGGGCTGCGACCCGTGGGCTGGGTCGGTGCCGCCTCGCTCTGTCTCCTTCTCGGGGTCCTGTCGTTCGAACTGGGCGCCCTCGGCTACCGTCACGCCGCCGGCTCGGCTCAGCAGGCCGCGTCCTACGAGCTGGCGGACGAGGGCAGCTGGCAGCTGCTCGACGTGCTGTGACCGGCGCACCGGGAGCGGGCCCAGGCGTGGCGCGCCCAGGTCTGCCGTGGGTCCTGTTTGCCGTCTCGCTGGCGCTCAACCTGCTGTTCGCCGCGGGCGCGCTCTACGCCTGGCTGGGCGGCGCGGATTCCGCACCGCAGGTCGATCCGGTCGCGGCGCTCGAGCTGACCGAGTCGCAGACCCGGGACCTGGCGGCATTGCGCGCCGAGCTGGCCGAGATGCGCGAGGACATGCGCGCGTCGCGCGAGGAAGTGCGTGCCCTGCTCATCCCCGAGCTGGTCGAGCCGGACTTCGACCGGGCTAAGGTGGAGGCCTTGCTGCGCCAGCGCGGCGAGCAGCGCATCCCCTACTTCGCCGACATAGCCCAGCGGCTTCACGGCTGGCTGCAGACTCTCAGGCCGGAGCAGCGCGCGCGTTTCGAGGAGTCGGCCAGAGACCGGGGCTTCCTGCGCGCGCTGCTGACCCAGGGCGAGCGCTGAGCGGCGCCGTTCCAGCGCGCCGGCGCGCGTTGACGCCCCCGGTGCATGGGCCTAGGTTCGCCGCGACAAGCCTGGGCGCGGCTGCCCGGCGGTCCGGTGACGACCTTTTCGGAGACAGGCGGCGATGACGAGCGCTGGCATCGAGGGCGCGGGCGAGCGCGAACTGGCCGCGGCGGCCAAGGCCTGGCCGTTCGAGGAAGCGCGCAAGATCCTCGCGCGCACCGAGGGCAGGACGCCGGACAAGGGCTACGTTTTGTTCGAGACCGGCTACGGCCCCTCGGGTCTGCCGCACATCGGCACCTTCGGCGAGGTGGTGCGCACCACCATGGTGCGTCAGGCCTTTCGCCGCCTGTCCGACCTGCCGACCCGCCTGTTCTGCTTCTCCGACGACATGGACGGTCTGCGCAAGGTGCCCGACAACATCCCAAACCGGGAGATGGTGGCGCAGCATCTGGGCAAGCCCTTGACCCGGATCCCCGACCCCTTCGGCACCCACGAGAGCTTCGGTCACCACAACAACGCGATGCTGTGCCGTTTCCTCGACTCCTTCGGTTTCGAGTACGAGTTCCAGTCGGCGACCGATTGCTATCGCGCCGGTCGCTTCGATCAAGCGCTGCGCCGGGTGCTCGCGTGCTACGACGAGATCCTGGCGGTCATGCTGCCGACGCTCGGCGAGGAGCGGCGCAAGACCTACAGCCCCTTCCTGCCGGTTTCCCCCAAGACCGGACGCGTCTTGCAGGTGCCGATCCTGGAGCGCGACCCGGATGCCGGCACCGTCGTTTTTCTCGACGAGGACGGCAGCCGGACCGAACTGCCGGTCACCGGGGGGCACTGCAAGCTGCAGTGGAAGCCCGACTGGGGCATGCGCTGGTACGCGCTCGGCGTCGACTACGAGATGTCGGGCAAGGACCTGATCGACTCGGTCAAGCTGGCCTCGCGGATCTGCAAGATCCTCGGCGGCACGCCGCCCGAGGGTTTCAACTACGAGCTGTTCCTCGACGAGAAGGGCGAGAAGATCTCCAAGTCGAAGGGCAACGGCCTGTCGGTCGACGAATGGCTGACCTACGCGCCGGAGGAGAGCCTCTCGCTGTTCATGTATTCAAAGCCGCGCGCGGCCAAGAAGCTCTACTTCGACGTCATTCCGCGCACCGTTGACGACTATCTGAGCCACCTCGCGCGCTTTCCGGTCGAACCGCCGGCGCAGCGGCTGGAGAACCCGGTCTGGCACATCCATGACGGCGCGCCGCCGGCCGCAGCGGTGCCGATCGGCTTCAACGTGCTCCTCAACCTGGCCAGCGTGTGCAACACGGAGGATCCGCAGGTGCTGTGGGGCTTCATCAGCCGCTATGCGCCGGGCGCGACGCCCGCGCAGGCGCCGCTGCTCGACCGGCTGGTCGGATACGCGGTCCGCTACTACCGGGATTTCGTCAAGCCGGCCAAGCACTACCGCGCGCCGGACGAGACCGAGCGCGCGGCGCTGGCCGACCTGCTGGCGCGGCTTGAGGCCCTGCCGGACGATGCCGGTGCCGAGGAGATCCAGAACGAGGTCTACGCGGTCGGCAAGGTCCATCCCTTCGCCGACCTGCGCAGCTGGTTCAAGGCGCTCTATGAAATCCTGCTGGGCCAGCAACAGGGACCGCGCATGGGCTCCTTCTTCGCGCTCTACGGCCTTGCCGAGAGCCGCGCCCTGATCGCCGCCGTCCTGGCCGGCGAGGCGCCGGCGGCCGCGGCCGGCCGCGCGGAGTAGCCGGGTCGCGCCGGCGCCGTCACGCGCCGTGGGCGAAGCTCCAGTAGAGCTCCCGGGCGCGCCGGTAGAGCGGCCCGGCCTGCAGGTCGCG
>CAZDBC010000002.1:19443-22597 GCA_964503295.1 uncultured Kiloniellaceae bacterium
GGTCCTCGACCCGGATGATCGGCATCACCTTGCCGTAGTTGCCGGTCGAGAAGACCTCGTCGGCGTCCAGGATGTCGGCCCAGGTCAGGGTCCGCTCGTAGACCGGCACGCCGGCGTCGCGCAGCAGCTTCGCCACGCGCCGGCGGGTGATGCCGGCAAGGAAGGTGCCGTTGTCGACCGGCGTGTGCGCCGCGCCGTTCTTGCCGATCCATATGTTGGCGGTGGCGAGCTCGGCGACGTTGCCCAGACCGTCGAGCACGACCGCGTTGTCGAAGCCGCGCATGGCCGCCTCGCGCAGGGCGCGGCCCGAGTTGGGATAGAGGCAGGAGGCCTTGGCGTCGGTCGGCGCCATCGAGGGCAGCGGCCGCTGGAAGCTCGACTTGCAGACCGAGAAGCCGTCGGCCTTGGGCATCGGCGTTTCGTAGATCGTGAAGCAGAAGCGCGTGGTCTCGGGGTCGGCGCTGACGAAGCCGCCTTCGGCGTAGTACATGGGCCGGATGTAGAGTTCGGCGTTCTTGGGAAAGCGCTCCAGGCCGTCGCGCGCGATCTCGAGCAGCTCGCCGCCGGATAGAAGCGGCTTGAGGCCGAAGGCGATTGCCGAGCGGTTGAGCCGTTCGCAGTGCAGGTCGAGGTCGGGCGCCACCCCCTCGAAGGCGCGTGCGCCGTCGAACACCACCGACGCCATCCAGGCGGCGTGGGTCATGGGCCCGAACAGCGGCGGATTGCCCTCGTGCCACGCGCCGTCGATGAAATGAAGTGCGTTCATTGCCGAATACCTTGCCCTTGAGGTCGCTGCCGACGGCCCTCCTCCTGCCTTGCATGCCAGCCTAGCAACCGCAAGCGCAAACGCCTAGGCGTGGCGCGATCGGAGGCCCGGACCGGCCCGGACCGGCCCGGACCGGGCTGGACCGGGCAGCATTGGCCCGACGGCGAAGGCTAGGCGCGGTTCGTCCGCTCGCCTATTCTTCCGGCCCGACGCCTGCAATCTCTTGTCGAAGGACGGCCATGTCCCAAGCTGCAGCACAGCGGACGATCTATCATGTCTGTCGCGCGGAGGAGTGGCGCGAAGCCGAACGGTGCGGCAGCTACGGCGGTTCGTCGCAGGACAGGGCCGACGGCTTCATTCATTTCTCCACCGCCGGGCAACTGCAGGCCTCGGTCGCCAAGCACCGCGCGGGCCAGAAGGGCCTGGTCCTTGTCGCGGTCGATCCGGACAGGCTGGGTGCCGAATTGAAATGGGAGCCTTCGCGCGGCGGGCAGCTCTTCCCGCACCTTCATGGCGCGCTGCCGCTCTCTGCCGTGCTCTGGGTGCGGCCTTTGCCGCTCGGCGCCGACGGGCGACACCTGTTCCCCGAGGACCTCGCCGCGTCCGAACCGGGGCCGGGATGACCGATCGTTTCGCCCTCGCGGCGCCGGTCCTGCGCGCGCTCTCGCCGGAGCGCGCCCACGATCTCACGCTCTGGGCACTGCGTCGCGGGCTGGCGCCGGTCGAACGTTTGGCGGACGACCCCCGGCTGGCGGTCGAGCTGTGGGGCCTGCATTTTGCCAATCCGGTGGGTCTCGCCGCAGGCTTCGACAAGAACGCCGCGGCGGTCGGTCCGCTGTTCGGGCTCGGCTTCGGCTTCGTGGAGATCGGCAGCGTGACGCCGCGGCCGCAGGCCGGCAATCCGCGCCCTCGGGTCTTCCGCCTGCCCGAGGACCGGGCTGTGATCAACCGGCTCGGCTTCAACAACGCCGGCCTGGAGGCGGTCGAACAGCGGCTCAAGCACTGGCGCGCCCGGGGACCGGGCGGCCCGCTCGGTGTTAATCTGGGCAAGAACAGGGACACGGCCGACGCGCTGGGCGACTACGTGGCCGGCGCGCGCCGGCTCGGGCCCCTTGCCGACTATCTGGTCGTCAACGTGTCCTCGCCGAACACCCCCGGACTGCGCGCCCTGCAGGGCCGCGCCGAGCTCGAGCGCCTGATCGCCGGCGTGCGCGCCGCGCTGCAGGACGTGGTCGAGCGGCCGCCGCCGCTATTGGTCAAGATCGCCCCCGACCTCACCGAAGCCGACAAGGCGGACATCGCGGCGGTGGCGCGCGAGCAGGGGCTCGACGGGCTGATCGTCTCCAACACCACCATCGCGCGGCCGGCGGGGCTGCGCGGGGCGGCGCGCGGGGAGGCCGGAGGCCTCAGCGGGCGGCCGCTGTTTGCGCCCTCGACGGCGCTGCTCGGCGAAATCCGCGTGCTGACCGGCGGCCGGGTCCCTTTGATCGGGGTGGGCGGCGTGGCCAGCGGCGCCGACGCCTACGCCAAGATCCGCGCCGGGGCCGCGCTCGTGCAACTCTACAGCGCGCTGATCTACGAGGGGCCCCGGCTGGTCGGGCGCATCAAGCGAGAGCTGGCCGATCTGCTGCGGCGCGACGGTTTCCAGTCGGTCGCCGCGGCGGTCGGGGCCGATCGGCCGGTCTGACGGCGCCTCCGGGCGCCAGGGGGTTTCACTCCTCGAGCACCCGGCGCCGGCGCGCATATTCCTCGTCGTCGATCTCGCCGCGGGCGTAGCGCTCCTTGAGGATGTCGAGCGGGTTGCGGCCCGGGCTTCGGCCGCCGCGTGCGCTGGCACTGTCGCCGGAACCGCCGCCGAGCCAGCGCACGAGCAGCACGATGGCGCCGACGATCACCACCAGCCAAAGAATCATCATCAGCGGTCCGAAGATCATGCCGGGCCAGCCGTCGCCCCACATGTGCGATCCGCCGCCGTAATAGCCGCCCTGCTGAGCCCAGGCCGGCAGCGCAAGCAGAGCGGCCGCCGCCATGGAAAAAGACGGGACGATCGCTCCCCGCCATACGCGAGCAGTCATGGCAGGGGTCGCCAGGCGCCAGTCTGGCGGTCGAACTCGAACCTCTGCACCGGCGAGCCATCCCTGGTCACCACCTCGGCGATAATCGAGTCCTCGCCGGTCTCTTCCACCGCACCCACTTCCAGGTTGGTGAAACCCTGTCCGAGGAGCCGATAGGCCAGCATGCGCTCGACCTCCGAGGTCGAAAGCGGCTGACCCCTCCAGCCGGGGCCCCTCATGCCCTGGCCGCCTTGGCCCATGCCGGGACCCATCATGCCCTGGCCCATGCCGGGACCCATCATGCCCTGGCCCATGCCGGGACCCATCATGCCCT
>CAZDBC010000002.1:22697-29701 GCA_964503295.1 uncultured Kiloniellaceae bacterium
GGCCCATGCCGGGACCCATCATGCCTTGGCCCATGCCGGGACCCATCATGCCCTGGCCCATGCCAGGGCCCATCATCCCCTGACCGCCGGACATCCCCGGCATCCGGCCCTGGGGCATCTGGCCCTGCCGCATCTGACTCTGCGGCATCTGACCCTGTGGCATCTGGCCCTGCGGCATCTGACCCTGTGGCATCTGACCCTGGGGCATAGCCCCGCTTTGGCTGTCCTGCATGCCGTGCCGCTGCATCATGCCGGATGCCGCCCCTGTCGGGTCCTCTTCGGCCGCTGCCGCCGCCATACCGAGGCCGGCAATGAGAGCGACTGCCGTCTTCGTCACTGTTGCGAAGCGGGTCATAGCGGTACCTCCGATCGAGATTGTCTGTTGTTTCTATGATGGACGAAACGCGTTCGCCGGGCCTTGCGTTGCATCAAGCCGGCTCATTCCGGCCCCTGAGTGCTGACGCGTGTCTGCTGCCCTGGGCCTTCAGAACCGCGCCGCGGCCTCGCGCAATTCGCCGCGCGCCTGTCGGCTGATCTGGACGGAGGAGGCCAGGAACAGGCTGGCCATGACGGCGGCGACGATCAGGTCCGGCCAGGGCGTGCCGCTCAGCCAGACCGCGCCGGCCGCCACGATGACAGCGAAGTTCCCGAGCATGTCGTTGCGGCTGCACAGCCAGACCGAACGCACGTTGGCGTCGCCGTTGCGGTATCTCAACAGCAGGAGAACGCTGACCAGGTTCGCCACAAGCGCGAGGAACCCGATCGCCCCCATCACCTCGGCCTGGGGCAGGCCGAGCACCAGCACCCGGTAGCCGGTCGACCCGAGCACCCAGAGGGCCATGACGGCGAGCGTCAGGCTCTTCACCAGGGCGGCCCGGGCGCGCCAGGCGAGCGGCCGCCCGATCACCGCCAGGGTCAAGCCGTAGGTCGCGGTGTCGCCCAGGAAATCGAGCGCATCGGCCTTGAGGGCCTGCGAGCCGGCGGCAAGGCCGGCCGCCATCTCGACCAGGAACATGCCCGCATTGATCGCGATGACGGCGACCAGTGCCACGCGGTAGCGCCCTGAAAGGCCCTCGAATCTCGGTTCGTCGCAACTCTTGCAGACCATGCTCTCGTCCCGGGCCCCCGCGTTGTCGACGCCGACAACCTCAAGGTAGTATCTCTAGCGGCTAGAGCTTCAAGGGGTGACGCCATGCCCGAGATGACGATCGGCCGTCTCGCCGCGGCCACCGGCTGCAAGGTCCCGACCATCCGCTACTACGAGCAGATCGGTCTGCTGCCGCCGCCGCGCCGCTCGGCGGGCAATCAGCGCCTTTACCAGGAGCGGCATCTGCAGCGGCTGGCCTTCGTGCGCCATGCCCGCGAGCTCGGCTTCGCGCTGCCGGCGATCCGGGAGCTCTTGGACCTGAACGACCGGCCCGAGCAGTCCTGCGCCGCGGTCGACGCGGTGGCGCGGGAGCACCTCGATGCGGTCGAGGCGCGCATCGAGCGGCTGCAGCGGCTGCGCGACGAGCTTCGCCGAATGATCGCGGCCTGCGCCGGCGGCCGCGTCGCCGACTGCCGCATTCTGGAAACTCTGTCGGAAGCGCCGGCGGGCAACTGAGAGACGCTGAGAGACGACAGGCGCGGCTGGCTCACTCCAGGATCGCGAGCACCGCCTCGGGCGGCCGGCCCAGCGCAGCCCGTTCGCCGGCGACCACGATCGGCCGTTCGATCAGCACCGGATGCGCGGCCATGGCCGCGATCAGGGCCGCCTCCGAGAGCCCGGGATCGTCCAGGCCAAGCTCGCGGAAGGGCGCTTCCTGCTTGCGCATGATCTCGCGCGGCCGGCGCCCCAGCAGCGCCAGCAGGCGGTGCAGCTCGGCGACCTCCGGCGGCGTCTCGAGATAGCGGATCACGCGCGGCTCCAGCCCTCGCGCCTCGAGCAGGGCCAGGGTCTGGCGCGATTTGCTGCAACGCGGGTTGTGGTAGATCGTGACCGGCATGCCGCCGAGCATCGCAGACTTCGCCGGGCCGGCAAAGCGCGACGGGCAAGGGCTCGTTAACCATCCTTCAAGGCGTCTTCAGGCAATCTGCGGTCAGCGGCCAGCCGCCCATGCCCCGATCCTGCCTGCAGCCCTCGACGATGCCCGCGCTCCGTCACCTCCTGATCTTCTTCAGCTACGCCGCCGCCGCCCTCTGGCTCGGCATCGACGGCGGACGCAGTCTGCCCGGGCTCGGTCTGCCGGCCCTGGAGACCACGGAGGCGCGCCTACTCGCGCTGGCCGTTTTCCTGGGTGGCGCTCTGCTTCACGAGATCTATGCCCGGCTCGGCCGTGAAACCCAGCTCGGCCAGCAACTCCTCGGCCTGCGCTGCGCCTATGCCGCGTTGCTCGAGCAGCAGACCGTCGCCAAGCAGGAGGCCGCCGCCTTGCGCGACGCGCTCGATTCGGCCGCGGCACAGCCTCGAGGCGGCAAGGCGGTCGAGGAGGTCATCGCAGAAGTCAAGGTGCTTCAGGGGCTGGTCGAGCGCCTTTACGAGAGTCGCGCGCGCACCACCCAAAGCGCTGTCGCCGCGGCTGCGGGCGGCGGCCGTGCCGGCCGGGCGCCGACTCAGCCCTCTCCCGCGCGCAGCGGCGAACAGGTGGTATGGCTGCACCGGCCGAACAGCCACGGCGAAAGCGTTGCCGACGAGGCACCCGGCGCGGCCGAGCCGGCCAACCGGACCGCCAAGCCCAACGGCGCGCGCAAGCTGTTCCGGCGTCGCGCCAAAGCGGGGGCGGATCGCTCCGGGCTCTTTCGGACCGCTGCCGAACCGCAATCCCGGGCGACGGAGGCGCCGGCTCCTGAGCCGAGGCCCGAGCCGGACCCGCCGGCCCAGCCGGCCCAGGCCGCAACCCCGGACGATGAAATGCCGCCGGCCCAGCAACCCATGCTGGCGCCGGTCGCCGAGGACCTGGACGAAGCCGAGATTCTCGATGCCCTGCGCGGCGCGCTGCGCGCCGACGACATCCAGTTCGTCCTCCAGCCCGTGGTCTCGCTGCCCCAGCGCAAGAAGCTGTTCTACGAGTGTTTCACCCGTCTGCGCAGCGGCGAAGGCGCCACCCTGGTCCCGGCCCAGTACGTCCCGATCGCCGAGCGCGAGGGCCTGATCACGGCGATCGACAACATGCTTTTGTTTCGCTGCATCCAGCTCGTGCGCAAGATCCAGCGCTCGAACAAGGACGTGAACTTCTTCTGCAACATCTCGCGCCACACGCTGGGAGACGCCGACTTCTTCAGCGATTTCGTCGATTTCCTGGAGAGCAACAAGGTGCTGGCGCCGCACCTGATCTTCGAGTTTCCGGCCGCGTCCCTGGGCGAGTGGGGCCCGGTCGAACAGGAGCAGCTCAAGCGGCTGTCGCGGCTCGGCTGCCGCTTCTCGCTCGACGGCCTGACCGACCTCGACCTCGAGCCGGCGCAGCTAGCCGCCGCCGGCGTCGCCTTCGTGAAGATCGACGAGACCGACTTCCTGGCCGGCGGGCGCCGAGCCTCGGCCTTTGCCGCCGGTCTTGCCGAAGCGGGCATCGGCCTGGTGGTCGCGAAGATCGAGACCGAGGAAAGCCTGCTGGAAGTGCTCGACCACGGTGTGACCCTCGGTCAGGGCTATCTTTTCGGCGAACCGCGTCTCGCCCGCCCGGCCGACTGATCCGGGCCGCGTCCGCGGTCGGGCGCTTTCCAAGGCGTCAAGCCTGTGGCAAAAGACCGCCCGTCCACTTCGACCCCCTCGCGATCTATGTCGAGCACATGATTCGAATCCTGCCCGGCCTTGCCGGCCTGGCCGAGAGCTACGATGCCTTCATCCTCGATCTCTGGGGCGTCCTGCACGACGGCGTGCAGGCCTATCCGGAGGCGCGCGACTGCCTGCTCGAGCTCAAGGCGCGCGGCAAGAAGCTTCAGGTGCTGTCCAACGCGCCGCGCAGGGCCCACGAGGTGCAGGCGCGCAACCGGCAGCTCGGCCTCGACGACGCGCTGTTCGATGCGGTGGTCTCCTCGGGCGAGGCAACCTGGCAGGCCCTGGCACGGCGCAACGACGCCTGGTGCCGGCGCCTCGGCCGGCGCTGCTATCACCTCGGCCCGCCGCGCGATCTCGGGATGCGCGACGGACTCGACTACGACTTCGTCGACAGCCTCGGGTGCGCCGACTTCGTGCTCAATACCGGCGCCCTCGAATCCGAGGACACCATAGACGACTATCGCGACTTTCTGGCCGAATCGCTGGCGCGCGGCCTGCCCATGGTCTGCGCCAATCCGGACCTCATCGTCATGCGCGGCGACGAGTGGGAGCTCTGCGCGGGCGCGATCGCCCAGGCCTACGAGGAGATGGGCGGTCAGGTGCGCGCCTTCGGTAAGCCCCATCCGGAAGTTTACGAGACCTGCCTGGCCGCGCCCGGCTTCGAGAACCGCGACCGGGTGCTCGCGGTCGGCGACTCCCTGCGCACGGACGTGGCGGGCGCGGCGCGCGCGGGCATAGATTCCCTGTTCATCACCGGCGGCATTCACGACGAGGAATTGCCGAAGGGGCCCGACGGCAAGGTCGCGCCGGACCGCCTGGAGGCGGTCTGCCGCCAGGCGAATCTGCACCCCACCGCCGCACTCGATCGCCTGCGCTGGTAGCCGGCCGGCTTGACGCGCCCGGCCAGCCGGGCGAGATGATGGGCGCCGGACCGGACGCCGGGCGGTCCGGGTGGCGGAGGCGGTCGTCATGAATAGGCCAGGGGTCCGGAGCCGCACTTTCGTGTGGCACTTCGACAGCCCGCCCGAGGCGGTCTGGCCGATCCTCGCCGACACCGTTCGTTTCAACGAAGCCGCCGGCCTGCCCCGCTACGACATCGAGGAGACCCCGCAGCCGGATGGGTCGGTGACCTTTACCGGACGAACCCGGATGGGGCCCTTCAGCTTGGAATGGCGCGACATTCCGGTCGAATGGGTCGCCAACCGCTGGTTCGAGCATTGCCGCGAGTTCCGGCGCGGCCCGCTTGCCAGCCTCTGCGCCCGGCTCGAGCTGGTTCCGGCCGAAAGCGGCTGCCGGGCCGACTATAGCATCACCGCGGCGCCGGCGGGTCTGCTGGGTCGGCTGATCCTGCGCGGCGGCTTCTTCGAGAGCGCGGGCCGCACGTTCGGCGCGCTGGCCGAGGATGCGCGGCGTTTCGCCGCCGGCAACCGCGAGTCGCCGTTCCGTTTCACGCCGCCGAAGACCGATCCGGCGATCCGCCGTCAGGTCGAGGCGATTGTGGCGCGCATCGAGGACAGCGGCCATGGCCACGGCCTCGCCGGCCGTCTCGCCGAGCATCTCCTGGCGGCACAGGAAGCCGACCTGGTGCACATCCGGCCGCTCCAGCTGGCGCGGGCCTGGGGCCAACCCGAGCGCGCGGTCATCGAGCTCTGTCTCGAGGCGGCGCGCGCCGGCCTGCTGGCCATGCGCTGGGACCTGCTGTGTCCGCGCTGCCGCGTCACCAAGGCGGCGGTGCCGGCGCTCGACGAGTTGCCCAAAGGCGCCCACTGCGGCACCTGCAACATCGACTACGACAGCGATTTTTCGCGCAACGTGGAACTCAGCTTCACGCCGGCGCCCGCCGTGCGGCCACTGGGCGGCGGCGAATTCTGCCTGTTCGGGCCGATGAGCACGCCCCACGTCCTGCTGCAGCTTCGGGTGCCCGCCGGCGGAACCCGGCGTATCGAAGCGCCCTTGGCGCCCGGCGCCTACCGGTTGCGCACCCTGGAGCCGGGGCCGGAGCACGATTTCGAGGCCGACAACCCGTTTCCGGACCTGGTGCTCGGTGCCGAAGGCTTCGCGACCGAAGCCAACTCGACCGGGCAAGGCGGGGTCGTTCTTCTGCACAACCGTACCAATCGCGACCTGACCCTGGTCCTCGAGGAGCGGGCGTGGGTGCGCGACGCCCTCACGGCCGACAGGGTGACGGCTCTCCAGGCCTTCCGCGATCTTTTCTCCGATCAGGTGCTGCGCCCGGGCGACGAGGTCGCGCTCAGGCGGATCGCACTGATGTTCACCGACCTGCGCGGCTCGACCGCGCTCTACGATCGCATCGGGGACGCTGCCGCCTATCATCTGGTGCGCGAGCACTTCGCGCTGCTGGCGGGCGTCGTGCGCCGGCACGACGGGGCGCTGATCAAGACCATCGGCGATGCCATCATGGCGGTGTTCGCGTCACCGGCTGCGGCGCTGGAGGCCGCGCTCGACGTGCGCAAGGCGATCGCCGACTTCAATCGCGATCACGGCGGCGAGGGCCAGGACGCGATCGTCATCAAGATCGGCCTGCACGAGGGTCCCTGCATCGCCGTCACGCTGAACGGGCGGCTGGACTACTTCGGCACGACGGTCAACATGGCGGCGCGGCTGCAGGGTCGCAGCGAGGGCGGCGACATAGTGCTGTCGGCCGGCTTCGCCGAGGACCCGGCGGTGGCACCCCGGCTCGCGCCGCTGCCGCACCAGCGGGAGGCAACGTCCCTCAAGGGCTTCGCCGAACCGGTTGCCTTCGTGCGCATCCTGCCGTGATGTCCGGCGTGCCGTCCCTGATCCGGCTTGGCCCTTGGGTTCGCCCGGGCGGCCGGCCTATACTGCGCGCTTCATCGAAGGGCCGCGCCCGGCGCGGTCCGGCAACGAAGGGCGGCAACGCTATGGCGGACTTTCCCCACCACGACCTGGACGACTGGCGCGCGCTGGCGGCCAAGGAGCTGAAGGGCGGCGACCCGGACGACCTGGTCTGGCAGACGCCCGAGGGCATTCCCGTCAAGCCGCTCTACACGGCCGAGGATCTGGCCGAGCTCGAGGCGCACAACAGCCTGCCCGGCTTCGCGCCGTTTCTGCGCGGCCCGCGCGCGACCATGTACACCGTCCGGCCCTGGACCGTCCGCCAGTACGCGGGCTTCTCGACCGCCGAGGAGTCGAACGCCTTCTATCGGGCCAATCTCGCCGCCGGCCAGAAGGGCCTGTCGGTCGCCTTCGATCTGGCCACCCACCGCGG
>CAZDBC010000003.1:0-25444 GCA_964503295.1 uncultured Kiloniellaceae bacterium
TGTGCCACCTCGTGGCGAAAACCGCTGATGCCGGTCAGGGCCTGGGCGCCCGCCGTGGGTCCGTGATAGGCGTTGTGCAGCGACAGGAAGTCGGTCCTGCTCGTCGAGGCGCGCGCCATCATCAAGGCGAGATCGACCGCCTCGGCACCCGAGCTGGTCAGGTGCACGACCCAGTCGTGACCGGCGGGAAAGGTGGCCGCCAGCTCCTCGGCGTAGTGGGCCGGGACGGGATGGTGGAACATGGTCGTGCAGTGGGTGAGCTCGCCCGCCTGCTTGCTCGCCGCCGCGACCACTCGCGGGTGGGCATGGCCGACCGACACGCAGACGTTCATGCCGAGCAGGTCGACGTACTGCCGCCCCGCCTCGTCCCAGAGATACTGCCCCTGCCCGCGCCGGAAGATCATGGGCTCGGCGTAGGGCACGAACTTGCGCATCGTGGGCGCGAAATACTGTGCCCGCCGCGCGGCCACGCCGCTCGCCGACCAGTCGATTTCGCTCTCCATTCGTCCCTCCCCTCCAATTTTGAGTCGACAGCCTAGCCGGCGACGGAAGAGCGGGTTAGGGCCAGTTTCCGGCGGCCTCTGGGTGCTAAGGGCCACGGGCTCCCGGCGCCGGGCGCCATCACACCGAACGCAGCTCGCGCCCGGTCTCGCTGCGCGCCAGCTCCTCGCGGGCGCGCTGCTGCCAGGCCGGCATGGCGCAGGCGCGAAAGCGGCGCAGGGCGGCGGCGCACTTGCGCCGGGCGCTGGCTTCGCGGCCGGCCGCCCGCTCCAGCGCGGCGAGCTGCAGCAGGCACTTGGCGAAGGTCGGCCGGATGCCGAGCCGCCGGGCGATCGGCAGCGCGCGCGCAAGGTCGGGGCGCGCGTCCTCCGGGTCGGCGCCGACCTGCAGCGCGTAGCGCGCGCGCAGGGCGAGCGCGGAGCAGAGGTAGCCCTGCTCGCCGGCCGATTCGGCGACGTCGAAGGCGGTCTCAAGATGGGCGCGCGCCTCGTCGAGCTCGCCGGCCAGCATGCAGATCTCCGCCAGGCGCGCGCACCAGCGCGAGCGGCCGGCGTAGACGCCGATGCGCGCCGCGGTGTCCACGGCGTGACGGCCGAGCCGCAGCGCCTCGGCGGCTTCGCCCTCGCGCGCGAGAAGCAGGCCGTACTGCGAGGCGAGCACGGGCGTCAGGTAGGGAAAATCGTTGCGCTCGGCGATCTCGTGCGCCTGCGCGCTGGCGCGCAGCGCCGCGCGGTACTCGCCCCTGGTCATCTGGATGAAGCCGAGCGCGGTGCCGGCATAGACCGAGTCGAAGACCTGCAGCGCCGAGGCGCGCTCGGCCATGCGTCGTGCCAGCGTCTCGGCCTCGTCGAAGAGGCCCAGTTCGGCCTTCGAGATGGCGATCCAGTACCAGCAGATGAGCAGGGGCGTGCCCGGCAGGCCGGAGGGGGCCGCGACCGCCGTATCGGGGATCAGCGGCAGCAGACGCTCGAGGATCGCGACGGTCTCCCGGTAGCGGCCGAGCCCGTAGCAGGCCTGGGCGAGGCAGATGTTGGGCGCGACCAGCAGCGAGGCGTCGTCGAGCGGTTCGGCGATGGCGATCGATTCGCGCGCCAGCGCGGCCGCGCTGGCCGGGGTGCGCTGCAGGTAGTCGTGCACCGCGAGCAGCGCCACCACCCGCGCCAGGCGCTTGCGGTCGCCCAGTTCGCGCGCCAGCGCGTGGGCCTCCCGTACCAGGGACTGGGCGGCCGACAGCTCGAGGAGCTGCACGAGCGCGGTGCGCAGCTCCAGGCGGATGTCGATCGCGTCGGCGGGCGCGACCGCGCCGGGCTCGAGCTGGGCCAGATGGTCGAGCGCGCTCAGCGCGCGGCGCAGATGGCCGGCCGCCTCGCGCGGCGCCGAGCGCGACGCCGCCCGCTGCCCGGCGGCGCGGCAGTAGACGACCGCCTCGCGCCAGAGCTGCCCGTTGTAGGCGTGGTCGGCCAGGTTCTCGACCGAGGCGGCCGGGTCCGCGCCGCTGCGCGCCGCGATCGCGGCGAAGGCGGCGGCGTGCAGACGGACCCGGCGCTGGCGCAGCAGGGTGCCGTAGCAGACCTCCTGGAACAGGGGATGGCAGAAGTGATGGCCGGCCGCCGCGCCGTCGCCGGCCGGGGCGATGAACGCGGCCCGCTCGAGCGCGTTCAGGCGCTCGTCAAGGCCGCCTTCAGGCCCGCCGGCGACCTCGGCCAGGACGTCGTGGTCGAAGGCCTCGCCGAGCACGCTGGCCGCGAGCAGCACCTCCTTGGCCCGGGACGGCAGGCGGTCGATGCGCTCGGCGATGATGGCGCGCACCGAAGCCGGCGCGGCGATCGCACCGCGCCCGGCGCCGGCACCGGGCAGGCGCCGCGCCGGCTCCGCCCCGGCGGCTTCGGACTCGGCCAGCATCCTGACTGTCTCGCGGAGATAGAGGGGGTTGCCCTGGCTCCAGTCGATCAGGCTGTCGGCCAGCGCCGGAACGGCCGACGCACCGAGCAGCCTGCGCGTCAGGTCCTCGGTCTCGGGCCGGCTGAGACGCTCCAGGCGGAGCTGCCAGAAGGACAGCGACTCCTGCCAGCCGGGCTGGAAGTCCGGCCGGGCGGTCAAGAGCGCGAGAAGCGGCTGCGCCGACGCCTCCTCGATCAGCCGACCGAGCACCTCGACCGAGCAGGAATCGGCGCGCTGCAGGTCCTCGATGACCAGGACCAGCGGCCGGCGGCGGCTTTCGCCGGCGAGCGCGCGCAGGATCGCGCGCGTCATCATCCGGTTGCGCGCGCCCGGATCGAGGGCGTGCCAGGCAGGTGCCGCCCGGCCGGTCTCGAAGAGATCGAGCAACGCCCACGCCATGTAGTCGGCATCGTCGCCGGCACGCGCCGCCCAGGCGCCGACCGCGGCGGCGCGCGCTTCGGCGTCGGCCCGCGTCAGCCCGAAGAGCTCCAGCAGCAGGCCGCGGAAGGGCGCGAAGGGCGCCGCGCCCCGGTAGCGCTCGACCACGCCCCGTACGACCCGGAAGGATTCGGCGTCGCGCGCCAGAAAACGCCGGATCAGGGCGGTCTTGCCGATGCCGGCCTCGCCGCTGACCAGCACGACGCGGCCGCTGCCGCTCTGGGCGGTCTCCAGGGAGGCGCGCAGCAGGCCGAGCTCCGCGGCGCGGCCGACGAAGGGCTCGCGCCGCGCCGCCTCCTCGCCCGGGCCGGCCCCGGCCGGCCCCTTGAGCACGAAGAGCTCCATCGGCGCGTCCAGGCCCTTGACCCGCACCGGTCCGAGCGACTCCCAGGCGAAGGCGCCGCGCAGCAACCCGCGGGTGGCCGCGCTCACGACCGCGCAGCCCGGCGGCGCCGCGCTCTGCAGACGCGAGGCGATGTGCACCGGCGCGCCGGTCGCGCCGTAGTCGATCGAGAAGTCATTGGCCGAGGTGCCGACGGCGACCTCGCCGGAATGCAGCCCGATGCGCACGTCGAGCAGCGGCCGGTGGCGGCGCGCCTCGCTCAGGCGCTCGATGACGCCGAGGGCGGCGTGGCAGGCGCGTTCGGCGTGGTCCTCCAGCGCCGCCGGCGCGCCGAAGACGGCGAGCACGCCGTCGCCCGTGGTGCCGATGACGCTGCCGCCGTAGTCGTGGATCGCGGCCGTCATCTCGTCGACCGCGACCGAGAAGAGCTCGTGCGCCTCCTCCGGGTCGGCGTCGCGGATGGCCGCCAGCGAGTCGATCATGTCGGCGAACATGATCGTCACCAGCTTGCGTTCGGCGAGACGCGACCGACCGGACCCGGCCCGCCGGGCAACGCCTTCCGCGGCCTCGGCCGGCCCCCGTTGCGCCGGTGCGGCCACGGCGAGCGCCCCGCCGCAGGCGCAGCAGAAGCGGGCCTCGCCCGGGTTGAGCTGGCCGCAGACCGGACAGCCGTGCGCGGCGGTCGCGCCGCAGGCCGCGCAGCTCCCGGCATCGGCCGCGAGCGGCTGTCCGCAGGCGACGCAGTACCTGGTACCTTCAGGCTCCGAATTCAGCGCCACGAGACCGGCCTCCCGGCGCGCGGGTCGTGCCCGACCGCCTAGCAGATCGCCTCGATCAGGCAGTTGGCGGCAACTCCGGCCTGCATCGACACCATCGCGCGCGGCTCGCCGAGCGCGCGCTGGGGCGCATGGAGCGCGATGCAGCGCCGCATGTCCTCCATGTCGTGCGGGCCGGCCTTGGTGATCTGCACCGATTCGATCATGGCCGACTTGTTGGGGACCGTGTGCTGCGAGCCGATCACCGACCAGGCGGCGGCCACCGTCGTCTCGCCGCGGACCGTGAGCTCGGCCCTGACCTTCATCGTGGTGATCGCGAAGCTGTCCTTCGCTTCCAGGCCGGGCGAGACGTCGAGCCGACCGCGAACCTCGCCGACGCCGAAGGGCGCCCAGAATCCGCCTTGCCAGGACTCCGCCTCGCCGCGCGCGAGGTCGGGCGCGGTCGCCCAGAGATAGAAGGGCCGGCCGTCGGTGCGCATCGCGGCACCGAGGAACTCGCCCTGCTCGAAGCAGCTCTGGTCCAGGCCCATGGCCGCGGCCGCCGCCTGGCCGGCGGCGCGCAGCTTGTCGAAGTCGCTGCAGGGCAGCGGGAAGATCTCGGGGGAGCCGCCCGGCAGGGGCGCGATCATGCACGACATTGTGGGCCTCCGATCATGGTTGCGGATTCGAACCGGCGCCCTCCTGGCAAGCTTCCCGTTCGACGATCGAGCGGGGACGCCGCGCCGGCGGCTTCGGGCCGCACTGCGCGCCGCGGTGTGGCGGAGGCCGTCGCGGGCCGGCTCGCCGAAGCAAAAGCGAGGCGCTTCGATTTCGCCTCGACTTGACCGGATCCTGCCGCGGATGCCTCCCCCTCAATAACGACAAGATAACACCGCCATCTGACCGGTGCGAGGAGCTTTCGCAGGTGCGGGAAGCGGCAGCAGAAAAGCCCTCCTGCGTCCTCGCCTTCCCCCGTGTCTCAGGTGCGCGGTCCGCCCGCCGCCGGGCGGGGCAGCTCGAACGCCAGATGGTCGCCAAAGTAGAGCACCTGGCCCTTGAAACCGCGGATACTCTCAGGGTTGAGCGTGACCCGTGCGGACTCCAGACGCTGCACGTGCGACTGCCGCGCGACCCACTCGTCGGCCGGCAGCAGCGTGCTGGCGATGCGAAGCAGGCCGCGGGTGAAGTAGTGATGCGGGATGCAGACCTTGACCTTCAAGCGCTCCACGATCATCTCCGCCTGCTCGAAGGTCAGCACATGGCGCGAGGCATCGATCGGAAGCAGCGCGACGTCGACCTCGCCCAGCGCATCCCAGACCTCCTGCGGCGGATCGGGCCGATTGTCGCCCCAGTGCAGGATTCGCAGGCCGCCGGTTTCGACGATCAGCAGGTTGTTGTCGAAGCTGCGCGGGTTGTCGGGCGGCGCCGGGTCGATACCGCGGTCGCGCAGGTAGGTCGTGAAGTCGTAGATGCAGCCGGAGAAGTCCCAGACATGCTTATCGGCGATGCCAAGAACGCGAACGTCGGCGAAACGGAACTCGCCGGCGATCCGGTCGAGCAGCATGCTCGAGTTGAGCAGGTGGAGCGCGTCGTGATCGAAATGCGCATGTGTCGAAAGTCCGACGTCACAGTCGACAACCGGCATTTCATGGAGAAAGAACTGGCCTTCCTGGCCGCCAGGCAGGTTGCGCCAAGGATCGATGAAGAGGGTCAGGCCGGCCGGCGAGGTGATGCGGAACGCGGAGCCGCCGAAGAACTCGAGAGTCACGTCGCCGGGACGGTTGTCCAGAGGGCCGCGTTTTTGAAGGTCGATGACATGGTTGTGGTTGCCCGGGTGTTTCCAGCTCCACAGCCCGACGTCCTGCACCGACATCCTGCGATCCTCCCCTGGCTTGCTCTTTCCCTGCCGCCCCAGGCGACCGTCAGACCGGCCGGTCGCCCTTCTTGATCTGCTGCACGCGGCTGTCGACCGCGGGCAGCATGGCGCCCGCGTCGCGCGTCACGACGACATCGACGACGCTGGGCCGGTCGCGCTCACCCAGCGCCGCCTCGAGAGCCGGTCGCAGCGCGGCCGGCGTCTCGACCCGGACGCCGTGGCATCCCATGGCCTCGGCGACGGCCGCGTAGTTCAGGTCCGTCAGGTCGCTCGACTGGTAACGGCCGTCATACATGGCATGCTGCAGCGCCTTCACGTATCCCGAGGCGGCGTTGTTGACGATGACAATGGTCACGTCCGCGCCGATGCGGCGCAAGGTCTCCAGGTCGCCCAGCGACATATTGAATCCGCCATCGCCGGTGAGCGCCACGATCGGCCGGCCGGGGTCGGCGAGGTAGGCGCCCAAAGCGGCCGGTACGCCGTAGCCGATCGAGGCGAAGCCGCGGTCCGCGACATAGCCGCGACCGGGCTGCTTGGTTTCATAGACCAGCGACGTCCAGTGCGCGGCGAATCCGCCGTCGGCGATGAGAATGCCCTCCGGCGGCATGAGGTCGCTGATCTCCTGCACGAGCCGGGCGACATGGACCGGCGTCGCGTCGCTCAGCCGGCGTGCCTCGGTTTCCGTGCGCCAGGCGGCGACGCGTTCCGTGACCTCGGCAAGATAGCCGGCGCGGGCGCTTCGACGAAGCGCCGCATCACCGTCCAGTTCTTCCCGCAGCGCGGCGAGTCCCTCGCGGGCATCGCCCCACAGCGCCAGCGTCTGCTGGGTCGTGCGGCCGAATTCGTCGGCATCGCAATCCAGGTGCACGATCGGCACCTTGTCGGGAATCAGCGCGTATCGCTTGGTCGCAATCTCGCCCAGCTTGCAGCCGACGACGAGCAGGAGGTCGGCACGTTCGATCAGGTCGTTGCCGATGCGCGTATAGCGCCCGAACAGCCCGGCGGCGAGGGGATGGTTGCAGGCGATCGCGCCCTTGCCGCTGATCGTATGCGCCACGGGAATGGCCTCGGCCTCGGCGAATGCCTGAAGCGCATCCTGGGCGCCCGAGAGGTGAACGCCGCCGCCGGCCAGGATCAGCGGCCGCTCGGCGGATTCCAGCAGCCGGGCCGCCGCGGCAAGATCAGCCGGCGTGGGAACCGCACGCCTGGCCGGGACCGCAAGGCAGGCCGGATCGGCGTAGAGATCGGCGACCGGATAGTCGTGCAGGCTGTGGCAAACGTCCTCCGGGACGTCGATGACGACCGGCCCCGGCCGGCCCGAGGTTGCAAGAGCGAAGGCCCGGCGAACCGTCTCCGGGATGCGTTCCGGCATTTCGAGACGGATGACCGCCTTGGCGGCGGGCTCCATGATCGCGACCTGCCGCCCCTCCTGCGTCATGTTCTTGTGGGCGTGTCTGCGATGGGCGTCGCCCGTGAGGACCACCAGCGGGATGCGCGCGTTGTGCGCCTCCACAAGGCCGGTGACAAGGTTGGTCGCACCGGGCCCGAGCGTCGCATCGCACACGCCCGGGCGCCCCGTCACCATCGCGTAGGCCACGGCGGCGAAGACCGCGGTGCGTTCGTCGTTGATCAGATGGTGCGCCAGACCGAGCTCGCGTACGGCATCATAAAAGGGCAGGAGCTGAAAGCCGCCCATTCCCATCATCGGGCCGACGCCGTGGAGCTTCAGCATTTCGGCGAGCGCCCGCCCGCCCGTCATCTCGATGGTTTCCTGATTGCTTTCCAGGCGTAGCAGCCCGACATGGGCAGGGACCTTCGCCATCTTGCTATCCTCTCATGCTTCGTTCTCGGTCTGGGTATGGGGCTCGCCCGCCTGTCGCCCTCGTGTCAGGGCGTCGATCGCGTCGCGGCAGCTCATGCCGGCCTGCAGTCCCAGGGCGCGGGCCGCGTCGTTGCAGTGCGACAGGATGCCGGTGGCGTACAGCGAGGCGCTGTCGCCGATGCGGGCCGTCTCGCCGGCCACCGTCGCGGCGGCGATGCCGCGTGCCTGCAACGCCGGCAGGCGACCGAGCCCGGCCCGATCGATCCCGACGCCGGCGTCGTGAAAGACGGCGAGACAGGCATCGGCCGCCAGCGCGTTCTCCGGCCGGCCGCCCGGCAGGCCGCCGTGGGATCCGACAACGAGGATGGCGCCCGCATCTTCGGGCCGCACCAGGGCCCCCGAATCGACGAGCCAGACCGGCGGGCCCGAGCCTGCCATCGGCAGGCGCCGGCGGCCCTCGGCGAGCGGCGGCGGTACGGCCGAGATCATCGGCGCCGCGCGCAGGGCGGCCACGGCCTCGCGCGCGCTCTGGCCGCTCCTGCAGCCGAGATCGTAGGCCAGCG
The DNA here is from genome assembly GCA_964503295.1 of uncultured Kiloniellaceae bacterium. Classification (GTDB taxonomy): domain Bacteria; phylum Pseudomonadota; class Alphaproteobacteria; order Kiloniellales; family Kiloniellaceae; genus CAZDBC01. The sequence goes on from CAZDBC010000003.1 coordinate 8,240, forward strand.
TATTGAGGTGGCTGAGACGGCCGCGCGCCAGGCAGTCACGAGCATCGCCGATGCGCGCGCTCATGTGACTGACCGCGACCGCGGCCATGCCCTGTTCTTGCAGGTAATCCAGGCCTGCGATCCCGGCCTTGTCCTTGCCGACGGCGGCGTCGTTGAAGAGCACGGCGCGCACGCCTGCCCTGGCCGCGCAGTAGCCCGCATATCGCCCGCCATGGGAGCCCGACACCACCACGCAGCCCCGGTCGCTCCCGGCGGCACGCGTGATGCTGTCGCGCAACACGACCTCGACGGTCATGCCACGCCTCGCCGCGACGGCCCATATCGGGTCAGTTGTTTCATTTAGTGAAATTCTGTCATGATCCTGACGTGCCTAAAAACATTGGCATTTAATTTCATATTTTACAAGCCAGGGCGATAGGGGTAGGTTTTTCATCAGATCGTTTCATATTGCAAACCGTTCAGCCGGGACGACCCGTGAGACACGCCGCAAGGCCATGACCGTTCAGAGCATTCACCGCGCCGCCCGGCTTCTGCGAGCGCTGGCCGACGAGCAGGGGCCACGCCGAAACTGGTCGACCACGCAGGTGGGGTCCCGCCTCAGCGACCTCGCGCGCGCCGCCGGCCTCGACAAGGCCACCGCCCATCGACTGCTGGCGAGCCTTGCCGAAGAGGGACTGGTCGAAGCCGACAGCGCGACCCGGCGCTATCATCTCGGCCTCGAGCTGTTCGTGCTCGGCACCGCGGTCCTGCCGCGCTTCAATCTGCGCGACGTGGCCGCACCAAGCCTGACCCGCCTGGCGCAGGAGACCGGCGACACCGTTTACCTGTCGATCCGGCAGGAAACGCAGGCCGTCTGCCTCGACCGCCGCGAGGGCAGTTTCCCGATCAAGTCGCTGCCCCTCGACATCGGCTCGCGCCGGCCGCTCGGGATCGGCGCCGGCAGCCTGGCGCTGCTGGCCTTCCAGTCCGATGCCTTCGTCGCCCAGGCAATCGACGCCGGCGAGGAGGCCCGACTGACCTTCGGTCCGTTCACCGCCGAGAAGCTGTGGCGCATGGTTCGGGACACCCGCGAGCGCGGCTATGCGATCAATCCGGGGGAGACCGTTCCGGGCATGAGCGCAGTCGGGGTCCCGGTCCTCAGCTCCCGCGGAACCGCCCGCGCGGCCGTCAGCATTGCGGCCATTACCGAGCGCCTGGAGGGAGATCGGCTGCAAACTGCGGTCCAGTTGCTCCTACAGGAAGCCCGAAGGATCGCCGCCGGCCTCGGGGACGAGCCGAGCCCGAAGCCGCGCAAGACCGTTGCTTCGACGCGCAAAGAACTCAAACAACTAGAGAAAACGGGAGGATGATATGCGTTTCCTGCTCACCGCCCTGGCGAGCCTGACGATCGCCTGGACCGCCGCAGCCGGACCGGCCGCGGCTGCCGACTACAAGAGCGAGTACAGACTGTCGTCCGTGCTGCCGACCGCCTTTCCCTGGGGCATGGCGGCCCAGCGCTGGATCGACCTGGTCACCGAACGCACCGACGGGCGCATCAACATCAAGATGTATCGCACCGCCGCGCTTCTGAGCGGCGACCAGACGCGCGAGTTCACGGCCCTGCGCTCCGGCGCCATCGACCTCGCCGTCGGCAACACCCTGAACTGGTCGCCGCAGATCAGCGAGTTGAACATCTTCAACCTGCCGTTCCTGATGCCCGACTATGCCGCCGCCGACGCGATCGTCGACAGCGAGGTCGGCAGCCGGCTGTTCGAGCTCATCGAGGAGCGCGGCGTCAAGCCACTCGCCTGGGGCACCAACGGCTTTCGCCAGGTGAACAACAGCGTGCGGGCGATCGAGACGCCAGAGGATCTCGACGGCCTCAAGATCCGGGTCGTCGGCTCGCCACTCTACAACGACACCTTCTCAGCCCTGGGCGCCAATCCGACCCAGATGAACTGGGGCGACGCCCTGAGTGCGATCGGCAGTCAGGCAATCGACGGGCTCGAGGTGCCGCTGATCGTGTTCAAGAAGGCAAAGCTGCATACGGTTGGGCTTAACCACGTGACGCTGTGGAACTACGCGGGGGGCCAGCTCATCTTTGCGGTCAACCAGGGCGTCTGGGATCAATGGACGCCGGAAGATCAGGAGATCGTTCGCCGTGCCGCCGTGCAGGCGGCAAAGGAGAATCGCATCATCGCCCGTCAGGGCATGATTCCCCCGGACGACAGCCTGGTTAAGGAGATCCGCGACCTCGGCGTCAACGTCACGCGCCTGTCGGATGCACAGCTTCAGGCCTTCAAGGATGCGACCCGGCCCGTCTATGAAGAGTGGTCGGAGAGGATTGGCGCCGACCTGGTCAAGGCCGCCGAAGAGGCCGTGGCCAATCGTTACTAAGGCCGCGCGTGCAGGCGGCCGCGCGTGGCCGCCTGCCAATGGCTCGTCCCAATCCCTCCACCCTAGCGGAAGCCGACCATGACTGCCCGAGGCCAGCCCGCGCCGCCCGGCGACGATCCCCGGCCGGACCGAGACCGGCGCGGGCTTCTGCTGCCGCTCAGGCTCGAAGAAGCCCTCGGCGCGGCGTCGCTCGCGCTGATCTTCCTGATCAGCTTCGGCAACGTCGTGATGCGCTATTTCACCGACGTCTCCTTTGCCTTCACCGAGGAGCTGTCCGTGTTCCTGCTGGTTTTCCTGACCTTCGTGGGCAGCGCCTCGGCGGTAGCGAAAAACAAGCACATTGCCATGACGGCGCTGATCGACAGAGCCCCCCCGCGGCTGCGCCTGGCAGCCCAGGCGACGGCTCTGCTGCTGGGGGTCGCCATGTTCGCACTGATCGTGCGCTATGGCGGCGCGCTGGCCTACGACGACTTCCGTTTCGGTATGACCTCGCCGGGGCTCGGCGTGCCGCAATGGCTCTACTCGGTGTGGCTGCCGGTTCTCTCCGCCTTCGTCGTGCTGCGGCTTCTCGAGCGCCTCTTCCGGCTGCTGGCCCGCAACTGACCCCGCGTTCATGACCGTCGCCGCACTGATGCTGATGGCGTTTCTGGCCCTGCTGGCGCTGGGAACGCCGATCGCCGTCGCCCTCGGGCTGACCGGAACCGTCACCATCTTCCTGCACGATCTGGGCATCTCGATCATGGCCGTGCAGGTCTACGGCGGCATCGCCAAGTATCCCCTGCTCGCCCTGCCGGTCTTTCTCCTGGCCGGAATGCTGTTCGAGCGGGCCGGCGTGGCCGAGCGGCTGCTGCGCTTTGCCAGCGCCATCGTCGGGCCCCGACGCGGCGGGCTGGCCCTCGTTGCGGTCATGGTGTGCCTGCTGCTGGGCGGCATGTCGGGCTCGGGCCCGGCCGACGCCGCGGCGGTGGCGATGGTCATGATTCCGGCGATGGTCAAGCAAGGCTATCCGAAGGCCTTTTCCGCGAGCCTGATCGCCGCGGGCAGCTCGACCGCGATCATCATCCCACCGTCAATCGCCTTCATCATCTACGCCGTGCTGGTGCCGGACGCGTCGGTTCCGGCGCTGTTCCTGGGCGGCGTGGTTCCCGGCCTTCTCGCCGGCATCGCGCTCATGATCCCGGCCTTCTGGATCGCCCGGCGGCGCGGCTTCGGCGCCGCCGAGGCGTCCGAGGAGCGCCCGCGTTTCTGGCGCAGTTTCCGCGAGGCCGGATGGGGCCTGCTGGCGCCGGTCATCATTCTGGGCGGCCTGCGCAGCGGCGCCTTCACGCCCACCGAGGTGGCGGTTGTGGCGGCCGCCTACGGTCTCTTCGTGGGCACCGTCGTCTATCGCAGCCTGGCCGTGCGAGATGTCTACCGGGTGCTGGTCGACTCCGCCGAGATCTCGGCGGTGGTGATGATCGTGGTCGCGCTGGCCGGCCTGTTCGCCTATGCGGGAACCACGCTGGGTGCCTTCGATGCCCTGGCGGACGCCCTCGTCGGCACCATCGAGAGCGAGACCCTGATGCTTCTCGTGCTGATGGCGCTTCTCCTGTTCGCTGGCATGCTGATGGACGCCATCTCGATCTACCTGATCTTCCTGCCGATCCTGATACCCATCGCCGCCGTCTACGGCTGGGATCCGGTCTGGCTCGGCATCGTGATCACGATGAACCTGGCGATCGGCCAGTTCACGCCGCCGATCGCGGTCAACCTGATGGTGACGACCCGGGTCGCGGACATCTCCATCGAGTCCACGACCGGTTGGGTGATCTGGATGGTCGTCTCGATGCTGGTGGCGCTGCTTTGCGTGGTCTTCGTGCCGGACCTCGCTCTCTGGCTGCCGCGTGCCGCCGGATACGGCTAGGTCAGGTCGCGCCGCCCGGCGCGCGGCCAAAAAAGGGCAAAAAGGGATGAGCAGCCGCTGGAAGAAACGCCCGGAAGGCTCCAACTGGGGCGAGTTCGGCGACGACGACCAACTGGGCAGTCTGAACCACATCGGGGACGCAGAGGTGCTGGCGGCCGTGCGCGAGGTCGAGTCCGGCAGGCGTTTCTGCCTCAGCCTGCCGCTCGACTATCCGGGCGGCAGCGCGCTGTCGCCGCACCGGCATCCGCCGGTCCTGCATTCAACGAGCCGCAAGGGAAAGCCCTTCTTCGACTACCGTTTCCGGCAGGAAGCTTCGCATTACGGCGACATCGGATGCGACGACGCGGTGACACTCTGTACCCAGTACTCCAGCCAGTGGGACAGCTTCGCGCACATCGGCTACGAGTTCGACTTGATGGGCGATGGAATGCCGCAGCACTGCTTCTACAACGGCTTCGTCGCCGGCCGGGACATTCGCCCGCCCGAAGCGCGGCACGACGACTATCGCATGGCGCTGGGCATCGATGCCTTTGCCGCCCGGCCGATTCAGGGTCGCGGCGTCCTGATCGACATTGCGCACCACTACGGGCGTGACGAAATCGATCTGGGGCTGGCGGAGATCCTTGCGATCGTCGAGCAGGACCGCATCGAAATCCGGCAGGGCGACATCCTGTGCCTCCATACCGGCTTCGCCGACGAGCTGCTCGCCATGCAGCGCCGACCGCAGCCCGAAAGGCTTCACCACATCTGCGCGGCGCTCGACGGCCGCGACGACGAGTTGCTCCGCTGGCTCGGCGACACCCGCATTGCCGCCCTCGCGGCCGACAATCATGCGGTCGAGAGGATCGGAACCGCAAGCGACACTGCGGCCTCCTTCGTCCCCCTTCACCACCACTGCCTGTTCAAGCGCGGCATTCCGCTGGGCGAGCTCTGGCACCTGGGCGAGCTGGCCGCCTGGCTGCGCGCCCATGGGCGCACGAGCTTTCTGCTGACCGCGCCGCCCCTGCGGCTGCCAGGCGCGGTGGGCTCGCCCGTCACCCCCGTGGCAACGGTGTGATGCGGCTGGCCGACGCCTGAGTCGGACGGGCCAACCCTCAGACCACAGCGGCGGCGTCCACGCCCGACGCCGTCGCTGTGGCAAAGCGCACTGACGGGCAGGCGGGTCCGTCGGCAAAGCATGGCGGCTACCCGGAACGGGTGCACGAGGCCATGATCCATGTCGCCATGGGCAGCGTTCTGCTTCGACGCACCAGCCATTGAGCACATTCTCAAACGGCCTCTAAGGTCCACACCGCACTGCTCATGCCAAAGGTAATCACCCGAATGAGCAGCCACTGGCACTGGACGAATGGTTGACCGGAGAAGCATCCCCAATAGACTGCGGTTAATGGCCGTTCTGCTTCAACACCACACACGTTCGAAAGCAGGATGTGGCAAAATCGTGGGCAGGGCACGATTCGGAATCATCCTAAGCTATCCAGAGTACTGCGCATGGCAGGGAAATGAATGAGAGTGAGTATTCCCGTTAAGGCCCGTGCAGCGGTGATCTCTATAGTGATATCCGTCTGCTTGACGGAATCACCCGCCGTGGCCGGCGAAGGTGAGGAGGGCTTTCACGACTGTTGGTTTGACGCGATGCGGTTCCGTGTAGCCCGGGCTCCTGACCCGCAGGCTCCTGTTATCCCATATGAGCCGGCTAGCCTCATTGCGTTACGAGCTATGCAGCAGTGCGAAGACCTCGGCGACAGGCCCGACGGAACCTTACGGTGGGCCATGATCGACTGGGCTATCGAGTGGATCTTCCAGGTCCGTAGGGAAGCGCACGAGCACGCGCTAAAAGTGTGCGGCGACGGCTGCTCTTCAGAAGTTTTCCAGCAGGCTCACGCCGAGGCGTTGGCCCGGCTCGCGTATCGGCGCGGAGATAGTGACTTGAGATGATTTCCGGGATGTTTGCGAAACCAGCCTGGAACATCGTTGCGACTACAACAGGAATCCATGGGCCTTTGAGCTACCTGTATCTTTTGGTTTCTGTCTGGGGAGTTCCCCGCATCTAGATCCAGAATCCAGCTGGGGCGGACGGTTTCCACCAATAGGAAAACAGTGACCGATTTCTAGCCATTCTGCAGCCTCAAGGCAGGTACCGTGACGCCCAAGGATTATCCAACTGAAACCGGAGCCGGGACTTCCCTATGGCGCTCTCGCGCAAGCTCACCGGTGCGCCGCCAAGCTCGTCGTCTTCAATGCCCGTCAAGGCAGCATGGTAGATGTCTCCTGGGTGCTCTGCGCAACTGGCAGCGCTGCCGCGTCCACTTCATGCGAAACGCTCACCAATGCCGGCAAGGGTAACCGGCGCGTTGTCTCGGCTTCCATCGCTACTGTCATTGCCCAGGAGACGGTAGAGATCGCGAGCCTGCGGTCGGCCACCGTCGCCAGCTAGATCCGACGGAAGACGGCGGATCGATCGGCATTCTCGCATTCTGCTGCGGTCTGTTCGATCTCAAGCCGACCGGCATGCGGAGTTCGGCCGGCCACTAAGTGGGCGATCACTGGATTGGTCTAGCCGTCAATCACGTGCTCAGCCGCAGTGTCCGTGACAGCGCGAGCGTTCTCGACGCGAGCGCGGGCCTCCTACCCGGCGATCCCCTTAACGCGCCTACAGCAGAGCGGCCGACATCGACGAGGTCCGGCGCTTCTATCCCGCGCCCGCGGCGCCGAGCTTTCCCGAACTGCGGCCCTGGGAGGCGCATCGCGTGCGCATCGGCCCGGGCGAGCAGATCGACTTCGTGATCAACCCGACCTACAGCCGCGGCTACAGCATCCAGACCTTCGGCCCGATGGATACGGTGATGGTGCTCTTTGAGGAGATCGACGGCGAGCCGCGCTACTACGACGGCGACGACGACAGCGGCTACGCCTATAACGCGAAGATCGAGGCGCGCCTGTTCAGGGGTCGGCGCTACTTCCTGCGCCTGCGCCTCTATTACGCACAGGCGAGCGGCGAAGGCGCGCTCATGATGTACTGAGGCAGGCCGCCGCACGGCGACAGCGGAGAGGCGGCGCCTGCGGGGTCGACGGCCTTTCCGTGGCGGAAGGCTTGTTCCAGCACCGACTCGCCGTTGCATCCCTATGTCTCAGACCACGGTCTCGAGATTTGTCAGCCCTTGAAGCAGTGGTCGCGGTGCCATTCGAGGAAGCGCGGGTGCGGCCGGTCCGCCGCACGGGTCGGCGGCGTCGCACGGCCGTTCCTGTTGATGAAGGACTGCACGCTATCGATATCGTTGACCTGTCGGGAGATCAGAATCTCGAGGTCGTCCGACAAGGTGATCAAGCCGCGGTCGAACATCCAGTGCGCGGTGCGCGAGAGCGCGATGCCATTCTGAATGCTGTCGGGACCGTTGTGCTCCACCGGCCTGATGTGGGCAGCATCGACCTCGGCCCCTCCGCCGCCGTTGATGATCTTGAGACCGGTGAAAGCGCAGCGCTCGTCGTACGCGCTCAGCACGGTCCGCCTGAATGCACGGTCGCGCAGCGGCCGAGTCAGCAAGTGCTCGATGCGCCGGCGTTCCGCCTCGAACACGAAGCGGGCGTCATCTTCCGCGAAGCCGTTCGCCGGTTCGGCGCTGTCCGCGGGCGGCGACAGCGAATCCCTGTCGCCGAGTCCCTTCTCCAGTATGCGCAGGAAGTCCGTGGCAGATATCGGCCTGACGGCGGCCTGGGCTCGGCCGGAGAGTTTGCCCTGATCGTTGAGGAGCCCGCGTTCGATCGGTCCGCCGCCATCGTTGAAGGGAACAGTATTGGGAAAGTCGAGATAGCTTCCCGGCGCGAGCAGGGCGAGAAAACGGCCGGGCGCCGCCCGGTCGGGCACGATGTCCTCGACGCGCGCGATCGCGAAATAGCCGCGCGTGTCCTTCACCTTCGCCGGTTCAAGATAGACGATCAGGTCGCCCCGCGACCCTTTCGCCCTGTCGAGATACTGTTTGGGAAACTGATAGCGCTCCGACGGGATGTCGTCGTAGATCGAGTCAGGACGCACCATGAACACGCAATGGCCCATGAAAAGGATCCCAGCCCGTTCGCCGTCCTGCCAGGTTCTGTCCCGGCAATGCGGCCGCCGCCATCTCTTGGCGGCAGCCGTTCACCGCGGCCCGCACGCCTGACCCTTATAGGCGACGGGAAACACGGCCGGCAAACCAGAAGAGCGCGCCGCCGCGCGAACGCGGGGCGGAACGGCGGTGGAGGCGGTCCGGAGCGAAGCGGTCTGCGGCCGGAGTCCCTGTCTTGCGGCGACGTAGAGGGAAATTCACCCGGCCCCGGCGCGCAAAAAAAACGCATGACCCCCGAGGCCGGTAGCAAGGCAACATCCGCGCCTCGGCATTGCCCCCCGGTCTGTGGGACAACGAAGATCTCGCACGAAACAGGGACCCTCCGCCCGGGAGCAGGGACATCTCGCCGGACAGTGTTCTCCGCTCCTTGAATTCCGCGGGCCCGATACCGCAGCCGGACGTCTCGGCCCCGAATCGTGGTTGCGGGACGTGCGGCTCTCGAGAGTGCCGCGTGCTTTCGCGTGAAGCCGGGGTTCGGCGGGCTTCGGAGCGCTTGACTCGCCACGGCCGATACTGAATACCGAATTCAGAATTCGGACTCTCGACATGACGAAGATCCAAAATGGGCTCGGACTGGCCGAGCAGGTCTATCAGGCGGTCCAGGATGAGATTTGCGAAGGCCGGCTGCCGGCCGGCGCCCATCTGGTGCAGGAGCAGCTGGCCGAGCGCTACGGGGTGTCCCGGCAACCGATCCAGCAGGCAATGGCGCTTCTCAAGGCCGACGGCCTTGTCGAGGAGGTCGGCAAGCGCGGCCTGCGCGTCGCTCCGCTCGACCTGACGCGAATGCGCCATCACTACGAGATCCGCGCGGCGCTGGATGGGCTGGCCGCGCGCGCGGCCGCCGAACGGGCGAAGAGAGATCCCGCTATCGCCCGAGAAGCGCAGAAGCGCGGACGCAAGATAGTCGAGAAAGGCCGACGGGCGGTCGCCGAGGGCGCCACGCGCGAGCAGATCCGTCACGACGAAGCCTTCCACAAGCTTGTGTACGACCTGTCGGGCAATCCCCTGCTCGCCCGTACCGCGGAAACCCACTGGCGATTCCTGCGCCGTGTGATGGGCGACGTGCTGCGCCACGCGGCGGCGCCACCGACCATCTGGCAACAGCACGCGGCGATCCTGGAGGCGATCAGGGCCGGCGATCCAGCGCTCGCAGAAGCGCGCGCCACCGATCACATCCGCGCGGCGGCCGATCTCCTCGCCAAGGCCATGACGGGCGAAAGGGCCGCCGGCGCCGCCGTCGCGGCGGGAGCGAGCGCATGAGCCTCGATCCCCTCACCCTCGGCCAGATCCTGCGTGCGCAGGCGCGTCTGCAGCCCGACAAGATCGGCGCGCGCGATCTCGAGCGCGCGATGACCTACAGGCAGTGGAACGAGCGCGCCTGCAAGCTCGCCAGTGCCCTGCTCGGCCTTGGCCTGCGCAAGGGGGCGACCGGGTGGCGGTCCTGGCCTACAGCCGCGTGGAGTGGGCCGAGATCTATGCCGCCGTCGCCAAGGCGGGCCTCGTCGCGGTCCCGATCAATTTCCGCCTCACCGCCGCAGAGGCGCGGTATCTCTGCCAGGACAGCGGCGCCGCAACGCTGCCAGGACGGCCGGATCCATCCGATGGCGATCTTCGAGGCCATACGCAGGACTGCCGAGCCCGACGACATCGGGGTGGCCGACGGCGGCGACCTGCTGAGCTTCGCACGGGTCGGCATGGCGGCCCGGACCTACATGGATGCCGGCGCCTTCGGCTGTCTCGGTGTCGGGGTTCCCTTTGCCGTGGCCGCGGCGCTCGCCTGCCCGGACCGCCAGGTGATCTCGGTGAACGGCGATGGTGCCTTCGGACTCAATGCGATGGAGATCGATACGGCGGTGCGCCACGGCGCCAGAGCGCTGTTCATCGTTTCCAACAACGCCGCCTGGAACATCGAGCGCTTCGACCAGGAATTCAACTACGGCGGCCGCGTCGTCGGCACGACGCTGAGGCACTGCGACTATGCCGCCATGGCCCGTGCTCTGGGCGCCCACGGGGAGCGCATCGAGGATCCGGCCGATCTCGACGACGCGATCGCCCGGGGGTTGGACAATGCCCCGGCCCTGATCGACGTCGTGACCTCGCAGCACGCGGTCTCGTCCGATGCCCAGAAAGGGCTCGGGTTCGTGACCGACTACCAACCGCTTTCCGCCTGGGACGAGGCGGAACGCAAGCGTCGCAGCGCCATTTAGGCGCAAGCTATCGGCCCCGACAGGCCATCCCCGCCAACAACGAGGAACATGCAATGCTCGATCTTGGCAACCGCACATCGATCTATCAGCCGGAGCAAACCGGCTTGAAGTTTCCGGAAGAGCCGTCCTTCAATTCCGCCGAGGAGCTCCGCTTCGACCGGAAGAAGCGACTGGTTGCCGCGTGCCGGGCCTTCGGTCTCCATGGCCTCGACTACGGCTTCGCCGGCCATCTGACAATTCGCGATCCGGAACGTCCCGAGCTCTACTGGACGAATCCAATGGCGGTGCATTTCGACCAGGTCAAGCTTTCCAACCTCATCCTGGTCGATCATGCCGGCAAGGTCGTCGAAGGCGACTATGCGGTGAACCGCGCGGGCTTCGTCCTCCATGCGGCCGTCCACGATGCCCATCCGGACATCCTGGCCATGTGTCATGCTCATACGCTCTACGGGACTGCGTTCGCGGCGCTCGGCCGGCCGCTCGATCCGATCTCGCAGGACGCCTGCGCGTTCTTCGAGGATCACGCGGTTATTGCCGAAGATGCCGGCCAGGTCGCCGTCGAGGAGGATGCGGGAGACCGGATCTGCCGCGCGTTCAAGGACGTCAAGGCCGCGATTCACCAGAACCACGGCCTCCTTACGGTGAGCCGCCACAGCATCGACGCCGCGGCCTTCTGGTTCATCGCGCTCGAGCGCTGTTGCCAGCAGCAGCTTTTGGTCGACATGAGCGGGCACAAGCCGACGCACGTGCCACCGGAAAGCGCGCGCTACAGCCGCGAACATGTCGGCAGCGAATACATCGGCTGGCTTCACTTCCAGCCGATCTACGAACAACTCCAGCAGCGCAGCCCGGACATGTTCACCTGAATCGTTCGGGCATCCATTCGAGCGACTGCCTTTTCACCCCCCACTGGAGAAACCTTCATGGATGAGTCCGCTTTCGAAGAGCAACTGCGAAAAAACGGCTTCGACGAGATCCTCAGGAAAGACCTGACGGCCGAAGGGCACCTCGACGAGCACGACCGCGACTGGGACGTGCACGGGCTTGTCCTAGCCGGAGACTTCACGATCACGACCTCCCAGGGCAGCACGTCCTACCGCGCCGGGGAGACGTTCTTTCTGCCGGCCAACGCAGCGCACGAGGAAAGCCAGGGCCCTCATGGCGCCCGCCTGCTTCTGGGCCGGCGCAGAAAGGAAAGGTCCGCCGCCGCCTGAGCCGACGGGGGCCAGGCCACCGGTGCGCGCGCAAGAGGCAATACTCGCGCGGCGGCCGGCAAGCCGCCGTGCGGATATCCGGCGCGAACCAGCGCGACAGGACGCGTGCGGGACTGCGATGGCTTGGCGGCCTGTTCGACGTCACGCGCTCACGCGCGTCAGAACCTCCGTACCCTCTTCGGTGATGAGAACGGTCGCGCTGAGCCCGACCCCGCCGCGGCCCGGAATCCGGATCGCAGGCACCGCGTGCAGAACCATGCCCGGCTGCAACTTCGTCATCTGGCCGTAGCCGAGGCTGAGAATGGCGCCCTCCCCCCAGTCGGGCGCGAAGGCGATGCCCACTGAATAGCCGGTCCGCTTGCGGTAGTACTCTAGCAGCCCGTCGTCGTCGATCGCCTTGACGCAGGCCTTGTGGCAGTCCTCGGCGGTCGCGCCGGGCCGCATCGTGGCCAGGGTGGCATCGCGCGCCTTGGCGCAGGTGTCGGCGACCTTCTGCAGATCGTCCGGCAGGCGCCCGACCGGGACCGTGTGCATGAGAACGGCGTGGTAGCGGTTGACCGCCGCCGCCAACTCGATAAGCACCGGTTCGCCCTCGCGGAACTCGCGGTCCGTCCAGGACGCATGGATGTTGCCGCTGCGCGGACCGGACGCGACGAAGGGCTCCATGCCCAGGAACTCGGAGCCCTCGCGCACCATGGTGTCGAACATGGTCGCGGCCACGTCGCGCTCTCGCACGCCCGGTTGGACCGCCGCGACGGCGGCGTCCGCCGCCGCGTTGACGATTCGCGCGGCGCCGCGGATCGACTCGATCTCCAGCGGACTCTTGATCAGCCGGAGCCCGCACAGAATGTCGTCCACGGCCGCCGTCTCGCCCGGCCCGAGCTCGTCGAGCAACCGGTTGTACTGGAACGGCGTCAGAAACCAGGAGCGCGCGTCGATGCCGAGCTTGCCGACCGCGCCGCTTCTGCCCAGGACGCCGGCCGTCACCGCGATGGGGTCGACGTTGTCAGGATAGCCTTCGAGCTGGCTCTGGCTGAAATAGGTGAATTCCTCGGCATTGATGACCTCCGACTCGCGCATGACGAGCGTCGGCTCCGCGTCGCGTGGAAAGACCAGCGCCTGAAAGGTGTAGTACCCGGGCGTGGCGTGGCCGGTGAGATAGCAGACGCTTTCGGGCGAGGTGACGAGGCAGGCGTCGATGCCGGCCGCCTCGAGCGCCGCGCGAAACCTCGACTGCCGGGACTCGTACTCGTCTTTAGGGAACGCAGGGGCCATGCTTCATCTCCATTCGATGACGGGAACCTCGATCGGGCTTTTCGGCAGGTCGGCGAGATAGGGAAGGTCGCGGCGCGCCCGGGCGATCTCTTCCCCGTCGAGGGGGGCCGTGGCGACCCCGACGGGCTCGGCGATTTGAGCGATCGCCTGCCCGCGCGGACCGAACAGCGCGCTGTCGCCGAACATCTGGAGGCCGCCTTGCAGGCCGACAGAGTTGGACACGGCGACATAAAGCGTATTCTCCAGCGCCCGCGCGGGATAGTAGAGCTGGTAGCGGCGCCGCTCCTCGCCGAAGGCGAAGGCGACCGGGCAGGCGATCACCTCGGCGCCGGCCAGTGCCAGCGCACGCGCGTGCTCGGGAAAGGCGGCATCGAAGCAGATCGCAAGGCCGACCTTCGTCCCGGCCAGGTCGACGAGAACGGGCCCGCTCCCGCAGACGAAGGCGTCCCGCTCGGCGCCCCAGAGATGCGCCTTTCGGTAGACGTGGACGATTTCGCCGTCGGGCGCGATGACGAGCGCGGCGTTGGCGACGGCTTCGCCGTTCCCGACCGCCGCGCCGACGATGCTCGCGATTCCGCGCTCGGCGCATAGGCCTGCGAGCCGCCGGCAGCGCGCGTCCTCGGGCACGACCACATGGGCGGCCGGGTCGGCCGCGATGCCGGCAGGGTCGTAGCCGCTCAAAAACAGCTCGGGCAGAACGACGATGTCCGCGCCTTGATCGGCCGCCGTCGCGATCAGCGTCAACGCCTGCGCGACGTTCGCATCGAGCCGGCCGGGCAGGCTCGGCGCCTGGGCAATGGCGATGCTCTTCATGGTCATTGGCCGACCTGCGACAGCCAGTGGCGCGCCATCGCCTGGTAGGCCTGCACGCCGCGCTCGAGATCCTCGACCGCGATATGCTCGTCGCGCACATGCATGACGTCCGGGCTGCCCGGACCGCACACGACGGCCGGAACGCCCGCGGCGCGGAACGAGCCCATGTCGCAGTTGACCAGCAGCCCGGACAGTTCGTCCGGCAGGCCCAGCCCGGCAAGCGCCGCCCGGCAGGCGGCGACGAAGGGATGATCGGCCGGCGTTTCCGACGGGCCGCCGGTGCTCGGCGCGAGCTCGACGATGCGCGCCGCGCAGCCCCCCGCCTCGGCCTCGAAGGCCTCGAGCCAGTCCTTCATCTCCGCGATGACCGCGTCCTCGGTTTCGCCCGGCACGAGGCGGCGGTCGAAGGTGACGCGTCAGGCCCGCGGGACCATGTTGGGCGCCTCGCCGCCCTGGATCAGAACCGGCACGACCGTCGGGCTGCCGACCAGCGGATGGCGACGCGCGGCAAGCCGGTCGCGCAGCGCGCCGAGGCGCGACAGCAGCCGCGCCATGCCCTCGACGGCATTGATCCCGTGTTCCGGCAGGGCCGAATGCGCGGAGCGGCCGACGACTTCGACAACCGGGCGCAGGCTGCCCTTGTGCGCCGCCATCAGGCGCAGGTCGGTGGGTTCGCCGACGACCACGGCGTCGGGCCGGCAACCCTGCGCGACAAGGTGACGGGCCCCGCGGCTCTTCGCTTCCTCGTCGGCGACCGCCGTCAACTGGACGGCGCCCGCGAAGGCGTCGCGGTTTCCCGCGAAGGCGGCAAGCGTCACGGCCATGGCGGCGAGGCTGCCCTTGGCGTCGGCGGACCCGCGCCCCCACACCCGGCCGTCGGCGAGGTCGCCGGCGAAGGGCGCGTGGGACCAGTCGTCGCCGCTCGGCACCACGTCCAAGTGCGTGTTGAACATGATCGAGCGGCCGGGCTTCGTCGCGCGCACCTCGGCGAAGAGGTTGGCCCGGCCCGGCTCGAACTCGTCGACCCTGCAGTCGATGCCGTGCGCACCGAGCCAGCGGGCGAGCAACTCCGCCGCCGCCAGCTCGTGGCCGGGCGGATTGGTGGTATCGACCCTGACCAGGTCGCGCAACAGCTCGACGACATCGCTCATGCAAACTCTCCCACCAGGTTCAATCGGCCAAGGTCGACCGCGACGCCCGTGCCCGCGCCGGTCGGCACGCGCATGCATCCGTTCTCGATCTCGAGGCCGGTGGCGACATCGGCCGCGACGTTCTGGAAGCCCCAGAGCTCATAGGCCTCGGCCTCGACGGAGGCGGCCAGATGGGTCGTCACGCTGCTGCCAAGCCGGCCCTGGTCCATCTGCCCCAGGAAGACCTTGAGACCCAGATCGCGCGCCTGCCGCGCCAGTTGCACGAGCTCTGCGATGGTACCGGCCTTTTCGAGCTTCAGATGCACGCCATCAATCGCCCCGAGGCGCGACAGGCGTTCGAGATCCTCCGCCCCCTTGATCGCCTCGTCGCCGACAATGGGGATGCGCGTCGCATTTCGTGCGCTGCGCAGCGCCGCATCGTCGCCGATGCGCGTCGGCTGTTCGGCCCAGGCGATCCGGCTCGGCTCGAGTGCGCGCAGGACGGCACCGGCCGTCGCCGCGTCCCACTTTCCGTTCGCGTCGACCGCCACCGCCACCTCCTCGCCCAGCGCCGCCCGGATGCCGCGGACGACCGCGATGTCGGCCTCGCTGGATGCGCGCCCGATCCGCACCTTGAGGCGGCGAAAGCCGTCCCGCACCGCGGTGCGCGCGCGCTCGACCGCCGCCTCGAGCGAACAGAAGCCGATCTGCGCGTGCGTCGGAATCGCCGTTTCCTCTCGGCCGCCGAGGACCTGCCACAGCGGCCGGCCCGCTTCACGCGCGCGCGCGTCGTGCACGGCGCTGTCGGCGAGCGCCCGCACCGGAGGCTTGACCGGCAGAGCCTCGATGCGGCGAGACGCCTCGGCAAGCGCGCAGCCGAGCAGCGCCTCGGCGATCACCTCGCGCGTTTCGCGCAGGATGGTCTCGGCATCCGCGCCGGTTGCGTAGGCGCCGTTGCCCCTGACCTCCGCGAGTCCGAGGTGCCCGGCCGAGGTCTCCAGGCCGAGGAAGACCTCCCGAAGCACGGCCTCGGACGCGGAGGCATGCTCCAGCCCGATGCGCAGCGGCAGCTCCGCCATGTAGATGCGAACCGCCGCAATCGCGCTCATGCCGTGACTTCAGCACCTGCCAGTCGCGATACCGTCTGCGTGATGCGCTCCAGCGCATCCGCCCAGGCGGCCTCTTCCTGGGCGAAACAGATCCGAAAATGACCCTCGCCGCGGGGACCGAACTGGTAACCCGGATTGACGACCAGCCCCGCCTCGGTCTTGAGCGCCAGGGCCAGCGCCTGGTCCGGTATCCCGGCGGTGCAGCGCGCGAACAGGTAGGCCGTGCCGCGCGCCGGCGTCACCTCGATCAGGTCGGTCCTGGCGAAGCGCTCGAGCGCCATGTCGCGCAGGTTCTGGTACTCGCCGATGCGCCTGGCGACGTAGTCGCGGTCGTCGACCAGCCAGCGTCCGAGGATGTGCTGGGCGTAGGCGGGTGCGCGCAGCGCGGTGACGCTCAGCACGTCCTCCATGCGCTCGACGAGGCCGGCCGGCGCGACCGCCGCACCGATGCGATAGCCGCTGAGGGATTCGGTCTTGGACGGCCCGACCAGCGTGACCGTGCGCTCCAGCATGCCGTCCAACGCGGCCAAGTGGTGAAATTCCGTGTCGCCGTAGAGCAGACGGCAATAGAGCTGGTCGACGAGAACGGGGACGTCGTACGCCTGCGAGAGCGCGGCAATTCGTTCGATCGACTCCCGGCCGTGCACGGCGCCGGTCGGATTGTTGGGATTGGAGAACACGAGCAGCGCGGGACCCCGTTTCATCGCGCCCTCCAGCGCCGCGAAATCGAGCATGCCGAGCCCGGTTTCATCGCGCAGGAGCGGAATGTGCGTCACCGTCGCGCCGAGGTAGTGCAGCACCCTCTCGGTCGCGAGGTACTCAGGGTCGACCAGCAGCACCTCGTCGCCCTGTTCGATGATGGCGGACAGGGCGGCGTAGAGCGCCGCCTGGGTGCCGGGCGTGAGAATGACGTTTTCAGTCCCGGCCCCAAGGCCGAGCGTAGCTCCCAGATTGCCCGCGACCGCCTTGCGCACGCCGGGATCGCCCGCATAGGGCGTATAGGTCATGCCCTCGCCGCTCGCGGCGCGCGCGAAGGTCTCGAGCGCCCAGGGCGGCGGCGGAAAGCGATGCGTGT
>CAZDBC010000004.1:0-24845 GCA_964503295.1 uncultured Kiloniellaceae bacterium
CAGCCAGTGGCCCGATCCGGCCGCACTGCTGCCCGGCGTCGCGGAAGCGTCAGCGGCGCTCGACGCCCGCCCCCCCGGCCTCGATGCGCTGTTCGACCGGCTGACGTATTACGACATGGCAGGCTATCTGCCCGACGACATCCTGACCAAGGTCGACCGCGCCTCCATGGCCGTCGGCCTAGAGGTGCGCGTGCCCCTGCTCGACCACCGCATCGTCGAGTTCGCCTGGTCCCTGCCGCCCGCGGCCAAGCTGCGCGACGGCGAGGGGAAGTGGCTGCTGCGCCGGGTCCTCGACCGCTACCTGCCGCGCGAACTCTACGAGCGGCCCAAGGCCGGCTTCGCCGTGCCCCTCGCCGACTGGCTGCGCGGACCTCTGCGCGACTGGGCCGGCGACCTGCTGTCGCCCGAGCGCCTGCGTGCCCAGGGCCTGCTCGAGCCGGAGCCGATCGAGGTCTTCTGGCGGGAGCATCAGAGCGGCCGGCGCGACCGCCATTTCCCGCTCTGGAACCTCTGCGTGCTGCAGGCCTGGCTGGACCGCTGGCGCGTCGCGCTGTAAGCAGGCGCGGCGACAGGCCAACGGACCAAGCATGACCGACACGACCAGGGATCCGTCGTTCGACATCTTCATCGTCGCCGAGGTCGGCTCGGTGCACGACGGCAGCTTCGGCAACGCGACCCGGCTGATCGAGCTGGCCGCCGAGCTCGGCGCCGACGCGGTCAAGTTCCAGACCCATATCGCCGCCGCCGAGACGCTGCGCGATGCGCCCATGCCGCCCTACTTCACCGGCGAGCCGCGCTTCGACTATTTCGAGCGCACCGGCTTTTCGCCCGCGCAGTGGCGCGACCTGAAGGGGAGCGCCGACGCGGCCGGCGTCGAGTTTCTCTCCTCGCCCTTCTCGGAGGCCGCGGTCGCGTTGCTCGAGGAGATCGGCGTCGGCCGCTACAAGATTCCCTCCGGCGAGGTCACCAACCTTCCCCTGCTGCGGGCGGTCGCCGCCACCGGCAAGCCGGTGCTGCTCTCCTCGGGCATGAGCGACTGGGCCGAGCTCGACGCCGCGGTCGAGACCCTGCGCGCCGGCGGCCCGGTGACCGTCATGCAGTGCACCTCCGCCTATCCCGCGCCCGACGAGCGGGTCGGACTCAACGTGATCGGCGAGATGGCGGCGCGCTGGGGTCTTCCGGTCGGCTACTCGGACCACACCCTGGACAACCACGCGGCCTTCGCCGCGGCGGCACTGGGCGCGGTGGCGATCGAGAAGCATCTGACCTTCAGCCGTGCCATGTACGGTTCCGACGCGCGCCATTCGGCCGAGCCGGCCCAGTTCGCCGAACTGGTCCGGGGCGTGCGCGCGATCGCGCGCATGCGCGCGCATCCGGTCGACAAGAACGACCTCGGGCCCTACCGTCAGATGAAGGCGATCTTCGAGAAGAGCGTGGTCACCGCGGCCCCGGTGGCCGCCGGCACGACGCTGACGCCCGCGCTGCTGGCGGTCAAGAAACCCGGCAGCGGGATTCCGGCGGCGCGCCGCGACGAGTTGCTCGGCCGGCGCGTGCGGCGCGACCTGCCGGCCGACCACCTGCTGGACTGGGACGATCTGGCCGAGGTGTAGCCTGGGGAAGGGCCCGAAACCTTGTCGGCCAAGCAAACTTTTCGCCGTCTCAGGCGTTTAAAGATAGAGGGCCACCAGCGATAAACACCAAGAGGGCGGATAGAATGGCAGACAAGGACGAGCAAAGCGGCAGGCGCACGGTCAAGGTGCGCGAGGCGGTCGCGCTCTTCGACGACGCGGACAGCCTCGAGAAGGCGGTCGACGAACTGGAGATCCACGGCTTCGACCAGGGGTCCTTCTCCCTGCTCGCCACCGACGAGGCGCTCGAGGGCAAGCTCGGCCACCTCTATAAGCGCGTCCAGGACTACGAGGACGACGCCGATTCGCCGCGCCAGGCTTTCGTCGACAGCAATTCCGTGACCGAGGGCAAGGCCTTCGCGTTCAGTGTGCCAGTCTATCTTGGCGTGGCCGCCGGCGCGGCCGGCGTGTTCGCGACCGGCGGCACCCTCGCCGCCTTGATCGGTGCCGGGCTGGCCGGCGGCATCGCCGGCACCGCCGTTGGCGCCGCCCTGGCGGGCTTCCTCGGTCAGCGCAATGCCGAGCGTATCGAAAAACAGCTCGAGGAGGGCGGCCTCCTGCTCTGGGTCAGCGTCCCGGAAAAGGAGCTCGAGGAGCGGGCGATCAAAGTCCTGAAGGACTGCGGCGGGCGCGACGTTCACGTGCACGAGATCGAGCGGCCTTACGGCATCACCGAAGAGGAGCTGCGCGAGGAGCAGCCCGACCCCTGGCTGACCAAGGATTGACGCGGCGCGACGGCCGGCCCCGGGTTTGCCGACTCGGGACCGGCGCGGCTAGGTTCGACCGTGTCGACCGCCGGACTGGCTGTGAAGGAAATTTCCTGATGAAGCGTCGCGTCTGTGCAGCGTTCCTGGCGGGTCTTGGCCTTGCGGTCCTGGCCGGCACGCCCGTTCTGGCCGGCGGGACCGAGCCGGGGCCGGTCGCCGAGGGGCGCGCGCTGGCCGAGGCGCGCTGCGCCAACTGCCACGCCATCGGCCAGAGCGGCGACAGCCCCCTGCCGATCGCGCCGCCCTTTCGCCAGCTGCACGAACGCTATCCGGTCGAGAGCCTGGCCGAAGCCTTCGCCGAGGGCATCGCGACCGGCCACCCGGCCATGCCGCAGTTCCAGTTCGAGCCGGACCAGATCGGCAACCTGATCGCCTACCTCGAGTCGCTGGAGAACTGACGGCGGAGAACTGACGGCTCGAGCACGTGTGCTCGAGTGCGATCGATCAGGCGAGTAATAGCGGGGCAGGACTGATGTGTCAGGCGCGCAGCCGTCCCATTGCTCAATCTGGGCCCTTGAACCAAGCCTCGAAGCCAAGCGACGAAGCGCCGATGAGCGAGGATCGACTCGCGATCGACTCGGCCCTGGTCCGCCGACTCATCGCATCCCAGTTCCCCCACTGGGCGAACCTGACCGTCCGGCCCGTCGATCCCGGCGGATGGGACAACAGCACCTTCCGTCTCGGTGACGACATGAAGGTCCGCTTGCCGACCGCCGCGCGCTACGCGGCGCAGGTCGAGAAGGAGCGCATCTGGTTGCCCCGGCTGGCTCGGTCTCTGCCGGTCCCTATTCCCCTGCCGCTGGCAACGGGCAAGCCGTCGCCCGACTTTCCCCGGCCCTGGTCGATTCAAGGTTGGCTGGAAGGGGAGCCGGTCTCGCTGGCCCAACTGACCGATGAACGTCGATTCGCGATCGATCTGGCCGACTTTCTTCTCGCCCTTCAACGGGCCCCCACAGACGACGCACCACCGCCCGGCCCGCACAATTTCTTCCGTGGCGGACCGCTTGCCGTCTACGAAGAGGAGACAAGAACATACTTGACGCTGGCCCATGGCCACATCGATACGGAACGCGCGGCTGCAGTCTGGAACGAGGCCGCCTCCACCCCATGGCATGGGCCCGCGGTTTGGGTGCATGGAGACGTCGCAGCCGGCAATCTCCTAATCAGGAACGGCCGACTCTTCGCGGTCATCGACTTCGGGAGTTGCGCCGTAGGGGACCCGGCCTGCGACCTCGTCATCGCGTGGACTGTCTTCTCGACAGAAGGACGCGAGGCGTTCCGCGCGACACTGTCGGCCGACCCCGGCACCTGGGCGCGCGCCCGCGGCTGGGCGCTGTGGAAGGCCCTGTTCGACTTGACTCAGAAGCGCCCTAATCAGCCCGAAAGCGGACCGGCGCTCAGGATCATCGAGACGCTTCTAGCGGAGCACAAGCGCACGGCGGGCTGAACCCCCTTGTCATGCCGGGCGCCGGCGCCGCTTCCGTCTACGCGAAGGCGACGCGTGCCTGCCCGATGCCCGGGAAATCCGCCTCGACCTCGGCGCCGGCCGGCACGAAGCGCAGGCCGGCCCAGGAACCGGTGGTGATCACCTGGCCGCGGCGCAGGGGCATGCCGCGACCGGCCGCATGATCGGCCAGCCAGACCAGCAGCCGAATTAGGTCGCCCGCCGTGTTGCCGCCGCGCCCCTCGGCCACCGCCTCGCCGTTGACGACGAGGCGCATGAGCTGCTCGGCGATCGCCAGCTCGCGCCAGCCGTCCCAGGCCGGCCCGAGCACCAGCGCGCAGTTGTAGTTGCCGTCGGCCATCTTGCTGGGCTCGTCGATGCCTTCGATCTCCCGGAACCGGCTGTCGCAGACTTCGATCGCCGGATGGGCGCTCTCGATCGCCGCCAAGGCCTCGTCGCGACCGGCCCCGGCGGGCAGATCCCGGGCGAGACGGAACGCGATCTCCGGCTCGACGCCGCGCAGGCGGCAGTCTTCCGGCCCCAAGCTTGCCGGCGAGTCGAGGATCGTGTCGGCGGGCAGCGGCGCGCAGTTGGGCGCGGCGTCGGGTGCGGTCGCCCCGACCTTCCAGCCGCCGACCGGCCCGAGCGCGCGCGCAACGGCGTCCTGCACCGCGTAGGCCTCGGCCAGGTCGCGCGGCCGGCAATCGTCCGGCAGGCCGGCGATCGGCCCGCTGCGCCGCGCCTCCAGCAAGCGATCGGCGGCCGTTTCGGCCCGGAGCTTCGCGTCGTTCATGGCAGCTTTCCCTTCCGCATCCAGCCCGCCGCTTTGTCAAGGCGGGGATAATCCCTTAAAACAGGCGCCGCCCCGCGAGGCCCGGCCCCCTCGCGCCGGCGCCTGCCCTTACCATGCTCCGGAGTCCCATGCCAGTCGCCACCCTTCTGCTCGCCCTGTTCCTCGCCGTCGCGCCCCTTGCGGCCGCGGCCCAGCAGCCGGCGGCCGAGGGCGGAGGCGCCGAGGTCACGACCCAGGAGCTTGAAGGGCTGGTCTCCACTTTGGAGAGCGAGGCCGAGCGCCAGAAGCTGCTGAGCGACATCAAGGCCCTGATCGAGGCGCGCAAGGCCGCGGGTGACGACGGGACACGAACCGACGAGAGCCTGACCGACAGCCTGCTCGGGCTGCTGTCCGAGCAGACGGCCGCCATCGGCAGACAGTTCGACCAGGTGCTGCGGCTGAGTGCCGACCTGCCCGAAACCGCGACCGATCTCGCTGAAAATCTGCAGGAAGCAGGCAACCTGGAGCGTCTGCTGACCGTCTTCGGCAAGGTGGCCCTGGTCCTGGCCGCCGCGCTGCTCGCCGAATGGCTGACCGCGCGCATCCTGGCGCCGGCGCGCACCTCGGTCGCCAACCGCCAGCGCCAGTCCCTGGTCGCGCGGGTGACGCTGTCGCTCGTGCGCTACCTGCTCGACGTGGTGCCGGTCGCCGTCTTTGCCGGGGTCGGCTACGGGATCATGCCCCTGCTGGCGATGGGCGAGGCGGCCGGCGTGGTCACGCTGGCGATTATCAACGCCAACGTGCTGGTGCGCGTGGTCATGACCCTGACGCGCATTCTCTTCGCTCCGGCCAGTATGCAGGAACGCCTGCTCACGGTCGGCGACGAGACCGCCAACTATTCGGTCATCTGGATCCGCCGCCTGACCCTGGTTTCGGTCTACGGCTACTTTTTCGCCGAGGTGGTCCTGCTGCTTGGCCTGCCGTCCGGCGCCAGCGCCCTGCTGGCCAAGGCAATCGGCCTGCTCGTGGTCGGCATGCTGATCGTCCTGCTGCTCCAGAACCGCGGCGTCGTGGCGGGCTGGATTCGCGGCAAGGCGGCCGCCGAGCGCGACGGCAAGACGCTTCCCGGCCTGCGCGGCAGCCTCGCCGAGATCTGGCACATCCTGGCTATCGTGTTCCTCTTTGCCGCCTACGTTGTCTGGGCGCTCGACATCGAGGGCGGCTCGCAGTTCCTGTTCCGCGCGGCCTGGGTCACCATCGCCGTGCTGATCGGCGCGCGCCTGGCCGCCGCGCTGGTCGACCGCGGTCTGCAACGCGGCTTTAGCCTGCGCGACGAACTGAAGCTGAAGTTTCCGGGCCTGGAGAAGCGCGCCAACCGCTACCTGACCGGACTGCGGCACGTGCTCAAGCTGGCGATCGTGGTCGTGGCGGCCGCCGTCCTGCTCGACGCCTGGGGACTCGACATCTTCGGCTGGCTGACCAGCGGTACCGGTGGCGCGCTCGCCTCGCGCGCGGCCTCCATCCTGGTCGTGCTGATCCTGGCCGCGGCGGCCTGGGAGCTGGTGACCGCGGTCATCGAGCGCTACCTGGAACAACAAGACGGCACCGCCGCCGCGCCCAGCGCACGGGCGCGCACTCTGCTGCCGCTCCTGCGCAACGTGGTACGCATCGTTCTTGCGGTTCTGGTTGTCCTGACCGTGCTGTCGGAGCTCGGGGTCAACATCGCGCCGCTGCTGGCCGGTGCCGGCGTGGTCGGCCTGGCGATCGGCTTCGGTGCCCAGAGCCTGGTCAAGGACGTCATCACAGGCGGCTTTATTCTGTTCGAGGATGCGATCTCGGTCGGCGACGTGGTCGAGGTCGCCGGCCACGCCGGCATCGTCGAGGGCATGACCATCCGCAGCGTGCGCCTGCGCGATCTCTCCGGAAACGTGCACGTGGTGCCCTTCGGCGAGGTCACCGCGGTGCTCAATATGACCAAGGAGTTCTCCTACGCCCTGATGGACGTCGGCGTCGCCTACCGCGAGGATGTCGACGAGGTCGTCGAAGTCCTGAAGGAGGTCGCCGAGAGCATGCGCGCAGACGAGACCTGCGGGCCGGACATCCTCGAGCCGCTCGAGGTGCTCGGCCTCGATTCATTCGGCGACTCGGCCGTCGTCATCCGTATCCGCATCAAGACGCGGCCGATCAAGCAGTGGGGCATCAAGCGCGAGTTCAACCGGCGCATGAAGCGGGTGTTCGACGAGAAGGGCATCGAGATCCCCTTCCCGCACCAGACCCTCTACTTCGGCGTCGACAAGGACGGCAGCGCGCCGCCCGGGCGCATCCTGCTCGAACGCGAGGCGGCCCGGCAGGAGGCCGCCGCCGCCCCCGCGGCCGCCGAGACCGTGCAGGCGGAGATCGCGCCGCAACGCGGCGACGAGCCGATCGAGGGTCGTCCCGACGGCGCCCAGAACGAAGAAGACGGGCCGCGCTGATCGAAGCGCCCGGAACCGGCCCGTCCGCGCCGCGTTGGCCGAGACGAGAGAGCGCGACGAATACACGACAGATGGAGTTCGACACCCGGTGGCCTACCGCCTGTCGCTCGATTGCCCGCTTCGCGACGATGCTGCCGCCGTTGCCGACGAGCAGCTTCGCCGCGCGATCGCCGAGCTGACCGATCCGGAGACCGGTGCCCACGAGGCCGTACACCAGGCGCGCAAGCGCCTGAAGAAGCTGCGCGGCCTGCTGCGCCTCGTGCGCCCCGGTCTGGGCGGGCGCTACGGCGCTGAGAACGCGCGCTTTCGCGACCTGACGCGGCGCCTCTCCGGCGCGCGGGACGCTCGCGCGATGATCGAAACGCTCGACGCCCTGCGCGAACGCTACGCCGCCACGCTCAGCGTCTCGGCCCTCGCCCCGCTGCGCAAGGGCCTGCTCGAGCGTCTGCACGAAATCGACAGCGAGAGCGAGACGCTGGAGGTCGGGGTCGAGGCCGCGCTGCAGGAGTTGAACGACGCGCGCCGCGCCCTTGACGACTGGAAGCTGTCCGGCGACGAAACCGCCCTGCTCGCCGACGGTGCCAGGAAGACCTACAAGCGCGCCCGCAAGGCTTTCGCCAAAGCCTACGAATCGCCCTCGGTCGAGGCTTTTCACGAGTGCCGCAAGCGCACGAAGTACCACTGGCACCACGCGCGCCTGTTGGAGAAGGCCTGGCCGCGGGCCATGAAGGCGCGCGCGGGGCTGGCCAAGCGGCTGTCCGACGTCTTGGGCGACGACCACGATCTGGCCGTGCTGCAAGCCA
This sequence comes from uncultured Kiloniellaceae bacterium, assembly GCA_964503295.1. Taxonomy (GTDB): domain Bacteria; phylum Pseudomonadota; class Alphaproteobacteria; order Kiloniellales; family Kiloniellaceae; genus CAZDBC01. Next base: position 7,889 of record CAZDBC010000004.1, read on the forward strand.
CTCTGGACGAACTGCCCGCGCGCATCCGCGCCCAGGCCGACCTCTCGTTCGCGGAAGGCCTGATTGCGCAGCGCCAGCGCGAGCTGCGCGCGGCCGCCCGCCCGCTGGGCGAGCGCCTGTTTGCCGAACCCCCCGGCGGCTTTCGCGAGCGCCTGCTGGCCTATCTCGCGGCCGAAAGTCTGGAAAAGGCCGCTTGAGGGCCGGAATCCCGCCTCGCTGCACCGCAGCAAAACCGCTTGACAATCCCGGCGCAAAGGCGCAATTAGCGCTCATCACTTGCCCCGCGGTCGCGCGGCGGGCGCTCTTCGGGGCGCCTCTCACCGTCGGACAAGCCCATAACATTCCGTTTGTTCCAGGTGCGCGTGGACTGCGGCGAGACGCCCAGAGCCGTCCACGCATCCGCGAATTCCGCGGCCGGCGGCCCCTGGCGCAACAAGGAATTCCCCTCTTTTGACCGATATCACCTTTGCTTCGCTCGGCGTCGCCGAGCCCCTGCTGCGTGCCCTCGAGGCCGAAAACTACAGCCGCCCCACGCCGATCCAGACCAGGGCGATCCCCCTCCTCCTCGAAGGTCGCGACCTGCTCGGCATCGCCCAGACCGGCACCGGCAAGACGGCGGCTTTCGGCCTGCCCCTGCTGCAGCGGCTGGCGGCCGAGCCCGGCAAGGCCGGACCCAAGGGCACACGCGCCCTGATCCTCGCCCCGACCCGCGAGCTGGCGATTCAGATCGGCGACGCCCTCAAGACCTACGGCCGACACCTTGGCCTGCGCCAGGCGGTGCTGCTCGGCGGCGTCGGTCAGGGCCCGCAGGTCAAGGCATTGGCCGGCGGCGTCGACATTCTCATCGCTACGCCGGGGCGCCTCCTCGATCTGCTCGGGCAGCGCCACCTGCGCCTCGACCGGGTCTCGACCCTGGTGCTCGACGAGGCCGACCGCATGCTCGACATGGGCTTCGTGCGCGACGTCCGGAAGATCGTCGCGGCCCTGCCCGCGGCACGCCAGACGCTGCTGTTCTCCGCCACCATGCCGAACGAGGTCGCCCGTCTGGCCGGCGAGATCCTGGACCGCCCGGAGCGCGTCGAGGTCACCCCCGAGGTGATCACGGTCGAGCGCATCGACCAGTTCGTCGCCCATGTCCCGGGCGGCGAGAAGCAGCAGTTTCTGGCCCGGCTCCTGCAGGATCCGGCCGTGACCCGCGCGATCGTCTTCTCGCGCACCAAGCACGGCGCCAACCGCATCGCCGGCAAGCTCGAGCGGGCCGGCATCGAGGCTGCCGCGATCCACGGCAACAAGTCGCAGGGCGCCCGACAGCGCGCGCTCGAGGACTTCCGTGCCGGCAGCGTGCAGGTCCTGGTCGCGACCGACATCGCCGCGCGCGGCATCGACGTCGAGGCCGTGAGCCACGTCATCAACTTCGACCTGCCCAACGAACCGGAGAGCTACGTGCACCGCATCGGGCGCACCGCGCGGGCGGGCGCCGGCGGCATCGCCATCTCGTTCTGCGACACCGCCGAGCGACCCTATCTGGCCGCGATCGAGAAGCTGACGCGGCAGCGGCTCCGGACCTTCGATGGCGCAACGCGCAGCGACGAATCGGCAGCCACGGCGCCCGTGCCGGCATCGCGCGGCAACCACGAGCGCCAACGTGCGGCCGAGCAGCCCCGGCGACGCCGGCGGCGCGGGGGCAGCGGCACAGGCTCGCCACGCGCGGCCTGAGGCCGGCGAAGGTCGTTCCGCGGGCGTGACGGCGGTCACGGGACCGTCGTCAGGTCGCATGATGACGGCTGCAGCCGGAGAATCTGCCTGGAGGGCGTCGGCCGTAAAGAGGCCGGTGCCCTCCGGCCTCTCCCGTCTTTAATTGTTTACAGACGGTGCGACGCTTCGCAGAGTGCCTGCAATCAGGAGGCACGATCATGCGAGTCCCAGCCCTTTACCTTGCCCTGCCGATTCTTCTGCTGGCCCTTGCCGTCGTCGGGCCGCAGTCCCTGCGCGCCCAGGACGCAGCGGTCGTCGGCCAGCTCGTCGACCTGCGCGGCGAAGTCACGCTGGTGCGCGGTGCGGCGCGCGAGCCGCTCGCGGTCGGCGCCTCGCTGCGGCGCGGCGATCGCATCGCCACGGGAACGGGCGGGCGCGCCAAGGTCGAGCTGCACGACGGCTCGACCCTCACGCTGGGACCTGAGTCGGCGATCGAAATCTCGGACTATCTGGCCGAAGGCGGCCGCGGTCTGCGCGCGCGCCTGACCTTGCTGATCGGCATCGTGCGCACCGCCTTGAGCGGCGGCGACTGGCGCGACGGCTTCGAGGTCGAGACCCGCGCCGCCGTCGCCTCGGTGCGTTCCACCGAGTGGGTGACCGAGGCCGGCGCGGAGGGCACGGCCGTCTTCGTTGTCGAGGGCGAGGTCGCGGTGGTCGCGCCCGAAGCCGGGGTCGGCGTGCTGCTCGGGCCCGGTTTCGGCACCGATGTCGCGCCCGGCGAACGGCCGGCGCCGCCCAAGCGCTGGGGCGCGGCGCGAGTCGAGGACGTGCTCGCCCGCACCAGCCTGCCCTGAGCACCCGGCGGCCCCGGCCGTCATGGCGTTACGCAGTGCCGCCGCCGGCGCGGACCGCCCGGTCCGCCGGGGCCGCAAGGCCCTGCTGTCCCTCTTGCTCACGCTGGCCGTCGCGATCGGCTATTTCCCGCTGCGCGACACGCCGGTGATGGAATCGATCGAGGGTCAGACCCTCGACTGGCGCTTCCAGCTGCGCGGACCGCAGCCGCCGCCCGACTCCATTGCCGTTCTGGCGATTGACGAGAAGAGTCTCGCCGCGCTCGGCCGCTGGCCCGTGTCGCGCGCCCGCCTCGCCGAGGCAGTGGAACGCGTGATGGCCGCGGGCGCGACCGCCGTTGTCTTCGACCTGTTGCTGACCGGGGCCGAGGCTGGCGCGGACGGGCCGGCGGACCGGCCCGGTGCGGCCGACCTGCGGCTCGCCCGCGCCATCGCGGCGGCAAGCAGCCGGGTCGTGGTGCCCTTTGCCTTCGTGTTCGACGCCGAACATGCCAACGTCGAGGGCCTGCCGCCGCGAATCGAACGGGCCGCCCTGCCCGTCGTGCGCCGGCCGGCCGGCGTCGACGGAGGCGGGCAGCCGCGCCCCTTCGGCCTGCTGACCCCGTTGCCGGCCCTGCGCGAGGCGGCGCGGACCGGCCACGTGAACGTCTTCCTGGACAGCGACGGCCAGTTGCGCGGCAGCTATCCCGTGCTCGCCTACGGCAACCATTTCTTTCCCTCGGCGCCGCTCGTGGCCGCGATGCTGGCGCTCGACCTTGCGCCCGACCGCGTCATGGTCCGTGTCGGCGAGGGCTTCGCGCTGGGCGAGCAAGAGATCGCGACCGGGCCCTCCTTGCGTCTGCCGATCAACTTCTACGGCCCGCGCGGCAGCTTCGACACCTATTCCCTGGTCGACCTGCTCGAAGGTTCGCTGCCCCCCGAGACTTTTCGCGACCGGGTGGTGTTCATCGGCGCGCACGCGGTCGGCCTGGGCGACAATTTCGGCACGCCCTTCACCCCGGCCCTGCCCGGAGTCGAGGTCTTCGCCACCGTGGCCGCCAATCTGATGACAGGCGATATCGTGCGTCGCTCGGCGCTCACGGAGCTCGCTTCGTTCGGCGCCGTGCTGTTGTTCGGTCTGCTCGCGGCCGGGCTGTGGTGGCTGCGCTCGCCGGTCGTCGCTCTGGCCGGAGCCGCCGGCCTGTTCGGGGTCTGGTGCGCCGTCTGCATTCTGGCCTTTCTGAACGCCGGGATCTGGCTGACCTTCAGCTTCGCTGCGCTGACCATCGCGCTGGTTGGCGGGGCGCTGCTGGTCGAACGCACGGCGACCGAGTTCCGGTTGCGCCGGAGCGCAGAGGCCGAGCGCGGGCGGCTCGCGCGCTACGTCTCGCCACTGGCCGCCGCGCGGCAGGGACCCGGCGACGACGGCGAGCGGGTCCGCCAGGCCGCCGTCATGTTCGTCGACATGGTCGGCTTCACGCGACGCAGCGAGGACCTGGCGCCGGGCGAGACGCTGGCCCTGGTGCGCCGCTTCCACGGCATGGTCGCCGCCTGCGCCGAGGCCCACCGCGGCATCGTGGACAAGTTCATCGGCGACGGCGCGCTGATCGTGTTCGGCTTTCCCCAGGCCGGCCCCAACGACGCCGCCGATGCGCTGGCCTGCGCCCGCGACCTGGTCGTCCGGGTCGACGACTGGAACGGCAAAGAGGACCCGGCGAGCAACCCCATCGACCTCGGCATCGGCATTCACTTCGGTCCGGTCGCGCTCGGGGAGATCGGCGGCGCCCGGCAGTCGCAGGTGACGGTGATGGGCGATGTGGTCAACCTGGCCAGCCGGCTTCAGTCCATTACCCGCGAGCAGGGAACCCGCATCATAGCCTCCGACGCGGCGATGGAATCGGCGCGCGCGGCGGGCGGCAGCAGGGCGCAGGACGGCTTCGAGCGTTTGCCCATGCTGGAGGTGCGCGGGCGCGAGCGGCCGGTCGGCGCCTGGGCCTGGCGCGGTTCGGCCACCGCGAGCGCCGATGAAGGAGCGGAAGAGAATGCCCGGTGACACCACTCTCGAAGGCGCCGGCCTGGCCCGGCGGCTGGCCGCCGAAGGCTGCGCACGCGACCCGGACGGCGGGCAAAGCTGTGCCTGGTATCACGGCTTCTGGCCCTACCTGCGGCTGCTCGGCCTCGGGTCCGCGCCGCAGCGCCATGCGGAGGTCTACGCCACGGCGCTCGCCGCGCATCCGCGCCGGGACGGCCCGCTCCGCGTCCTGATCTCGGGCGCCGCCGACGAGGCCATGCTGGAGCTGCTGCTCGACATTCTCGGGCCGGCGCGCGGGCGCGCCGAGATCACCCTGCTCGACCGCTGCCCCACCCCGCTGGCACTCGGCGCGCGCCTCGCCGCGCGCAAGGGAATCGCCCTGGAGACGGTCTGCTGCGACGCACTCGCGTTCCGCAGCGAACGGCCGTTCGACGTCATCTGCACGCACTCCTTTCTCGGCTATTTCGCGCCCGAGCGGCGTGCGGGCCTCGCCGCCCGCTGGTACGAGCTGCTGCGCCCCGGCGGCCGGGTCGTGACCATCAACCGCGTGCGCCCCGATCTTGCGGATGCGCGCGCCGGTTTCACGGCCGCCCAGACCGAGGGGTTGCTCGAGCGCCTGCGCGCGGCCGCCGCCGCGCGGCCCGAGGCGCTCGACCTGCCGCTCGAGGATCTGCTCGAGATGGCGCGCACCTTCTGCGCCCGCATGCGCCCCTATCCCGTGCGCTCGACCGGGGAGCTCGGCGCCCTGTTCGGCGATGCCGGCTTCCGGCTCGAGCGGCTGGCCCCGGCCGAGCGCGGCGCGGCCGGCCCGTCGGGCCCGACCGTGCCGGGCGGCGCCGACTACGTTGCGGTCGTCGCGGTCCGCCCGGAGGCCTGACTGTCGACGCGGGAGACGAAGTCCTCGAACTTGCCGCCGGCGCTGCGCGGGATCTCGGCGTGATAGCTGAAGGAGATGCGCAGGCCCGACGGCAGGCGCGACAGGATGTGCTCGCGCAGGCCGGCCTCCTCGCCGGGCGTCAGCGGGCGCTCGACCACCAGCCGCACCTCGAGCGCGTCGAAATCGTGCTGGACGACCTGGTGCTGGCGGATCGGCGCGATCGCCGTGAAGCCGCGGCTGCCGAAGGATGGCCAGAAGCGGCCACCGTCGCGCAGCAGCAGCATGTTGCGCGCGCGCCCCAGAATGCGGGTCAGGACCGGTAGGCCGCGTCCGCAAGGGCTGGGCGGGCCCGGCTCGGCGTAGTCGCCGATCTCGTACCTCAGGAGCGGCGTGGCGAAATTGGCCAGCGGCGTCACCACCACCCGGCCGGCCTCGCCGGTGTCGCAGGGCGTGCCGTCGTCGCGCAGCACCTCGACGAAAACACTCTCGGCCTGCACCAGATAGTGCGTGCCGCCGGGCGCCTGCAGGGCGATGTAGCCGACCTCCTGCGCGCTGTACATGTCGCAGACCGGCACGCCGAAGGTCTCCTCGGCCAGGGTCCGCACCTGCGGATCGAGCGCCTCGGCCATGGTGCGAAGCTGACGCAGGCCGTCCAGGCGCAAGCCGCGGGCTGCGCAGTGCTCGGCGAGGCCGCGCAGGTTGGACGGGTAGGTCAGCAGATAGGCCGGCTTCTGGCGCTGCAGCCACTCGACCTGCTGGGCGAGCGGCGTGTCGATGCTGAGCAGCGCCGCCCGTCCGGAACGGAACAGCAGATCGACCGGCGGACCCCAGCCCTCCCTGACCACGCCCTCGGGATAGCGCGGCCGCTCCGTACCGGCCTTGCGGATCGCGGCGAGGGGCGCGGCGAAGTCGCGCGTCTGCCAGAGATGGTCGCGCAGGGTGATCGCGTTCCAGAACAGGGCGGCGAGCTCCGTGCTGACCACCGTCACCGGCCGGCCGGTCGAGCCGCTGCTGGAAACCCGCGTCTGCGCCCCGTGCGACTTCGGCAGGTCGCGACTGTTCAAGGCCGCCCCGGCGTCTTGAAGCTGCGCGCGGGTCAGGACGGGCAGCGCCCGCCAGCGCTCGGGATCGAGCGGCCGGTCCGGCTCGATCCCCGCGGCCGCCAGGCGCTCGGCATAGAAGGGCACGCTGCGCCGGGCGTGCGCGACCAGGCGAGCGAGCTGGGCGAACTGGGCCTGCCGCAGCCGCTCGGCCGGCCACCATTGGCTGGCCTCGAACTGCTCGAGCAGTGCCAGGAGCAGCGCGCCGCGCGCCGTCGGCACCGCCGGCCAGGCCAGTTCGGCGATGGCGGAGCGCAGCGGCGGCCGCTCGCTCATCGCGCCAGGCCCTGAGGCAGCGCGGCGCGAATTTCGACCGGCCACCAGTCGGGCAGGCCGGTACCGGACAGGCCGAGCAGCCCGGCGAACAGGACCTCGATCGCGAGCAGCACGCCGATGCCGAGCGGCAGGGCGACGCGCAGGCGCGCGCCATGGCCGCGCGCGAAGGCGGCGCCGAACAGCGCGAGGCCCAGTGCGAAGCCGAACAGCAGGACGCAAAGCGGCGCCGCCGCAATCCAGGCCACGGCCGGCCAGCCCGGCGGCTCGACGGCTGCGGCCTCCGCGCCCGCGCCCGCATCTGCAGGCCGCGCGAGCTGTGCCGCGCGCAGCAGGCACAGTCCAGCCAGGACGGCAGCCAGCCCCAGGGGAAAGGCGATCACCATCGGGCCATAGCCGTAGTGGAACAGGCCGAGCCCCGCCAGAGCGAGCGCGACCAACGCGATGCCGCCCAGCAGTGCCGCTTCGAGCGCGCGCATGGCGGCTCAGCCCTCCGCCGCGCCGCGCGCGGACCGGCGCCCGGAAGCGGACCGCAAGCGTCTGGCAAGAGCCGGCCAGGCGAGGGCGAGCAGCGCAAGGGCCGCAATCGCAGCCACGCCCGGGCGGAACAGGAAGGTCGGTCCGTGGGCCTGCAGCGAAATCGCGAGATAGGTCTCGATCAGCGGCGCCAGGATGAAGCCGAGCAGCAGCGCCGGACGGCTGTATCCGAGCGCGCGCAACAGCCAGCCGAGCAGCCCGAACAGGAAGACGCTCGCCACGTCGAGCGGCGCGCCGGCCACGGCATAGGCACCGGTCATGACCAGCGCCAGCAGCACCGGCGCGAGCAGGCGCGGGTGCACCCCGGCGGCACGCACCAGCAGGCCGGCGCCGGCCAGCATGACCAGAACGCCGACCAGGTTGGCCAGCGCCAGAACCGCCGCCAGGCCGATCGCGACGTCCATGTGCCGTTGCAGGAAGTCGGGGCCGGGCTCGAGCCCGAGCACCAGGAAACCGCCGAGCAACACGGCCATGCCGGCGCTGCCCGGTATGCCGAGCGCCAGCGTGGTCAGCAGCGCGCCGCCCTCCTTGGCGTTGTTGCTCGATTCCGGCGCGATCACGCCCTCGATGGCGCCGCCCCCGAGACCGGCCTCGGGGCGCGCGCGCTTGGCCGCCGCATAGGCCATGAAGGGCGCGGTTTCGCCGCCGACCCCCGGCACGATTCCGATCAGGACGCCGATCAGCGCCGAGCGCAGGGCGAGCGCGCGGTGAAGCAGCATCGCGCGCAGCCCGCTGCCGACCTCGCGCCAGTCGATCCGCGTGTTCCGGCGCGCTCCCTGCCTGCGCGCGTCGCGCGCCAGATCGACGATCTCGGGCAGGGCGAAGAGCCCGAGCACCAGCGGCACAAGGCGCACCCCGTCGAGCAGATAGTCCTGGTCGAGCCAGAAGCGCGGCACGCCGGTCGCCCGCTGGTATCCAATCGTCGCCAGCAGCATGCCTAGGCCGGCGGCGATCAGGCCCTTGACCGGCTGCTCGCGACCCAGAACGGCGATGCACAGCACTCCGAGCAGGGCGAGCACGAAGGTCTCCGGCGCGCCGAACAGCAACACGACAGGCCGCAGCAGGGGCAGCAGCAGCACCAGGGCGACGACGCCGATCAGGCCGCCCAGTCCGGAGGCGGCGAGCGCCGCGCCGAGGGCATAGCCGGCGCGGCCCTGGTCGCGCAGCGGCACGCCGTCGAGCACGGTCGCCGCGTTGGCCGGCGCGCCGGGAATGCCGAGCACGATCGCGGTCAGCGACCCGCCGGTGCAGACCACCGCATGCGCCCCGAGCAGAAAGGCGAGGCCTGCCATCGGCTCCATGCCATAGACGAAGGGCAGCAGCAGCGCGAGCGTGGTCAGCCCGCTGAGGCCGGGCAGCACGCCCATGACCAGGCCGATCGGCACCGCCGCCAGGAGCAGCAGCAGGACCCCGCCGTCGGCGACCAGGGCCAGACCCTGGCCGAGACTTTCGAGATAGGACATGCCGTCGTGCGGGGGTCGGGCGCGCGGCGCTCGGTCAGTAGTAGCGCTCGAGCACGATCTCGCGCAGCTTGCGCAGGCGCACCTCGTCGACCGCGAAAAGCGTCCGCTCGATCAGGCCGCGCAGGCGCTCGGACGGCGCATAGCGCAGCGGGCGGCGGCGCGCTTCGGCTTCCGCGATCACCTCAGGATCGGTCATTACGGCGTGCACGGCGCGGCGCAGCTCCTGCAGGCGCGCCAGGGGGACGCCCGGCGGCGCCACCAGGATGCGGCCGAGATCGGCGAACTGCGCCCGATAGTCGATCCACCAGCTCCGCTCCCGGTCGAGCTCGATCAGCTCGAAGATCGTCGGCACCTCGGGCATGGCCTCGGCATGCTCGCGACCGAGCACGGCCAGCGGTCTCAGCGCGCCGTCTTTGGCGTACTGCCGTGCCGAACTGGCCGAAGGCGTCAGGCCGTCGGTCTCGCCGCGCATGACCGAGAGCGCCGCCTCCTTGGCGCCCTTGTAGCCGATCACGATCTGCGCGGGTATCCCGAGGGCGGCCGAGACGAAGGCGGCGCTGTCGCCCAGGCCGTCGGTCTTGCCGCTGGCGGCCCACTTGAAGGTGCGCGGCGTGTTCATCAGTCCGATTAGGCTTTCGAACGGGCCGTCGGCGGTCACCAGCAGCACCCGTGGCTCGCCGGCGACGCGCCCCAGCATGGCCAGCTCGGCCAGGTCGAAGCGCGCCCCCTCCTGGCCCAGGAGCTGGGCCAGCGCCGCGCCTTCACCGTTGGCCAGCATGATGGTCAGACCGTCCGGCGTGCCCGCCGCCAGCCGGTTGAGCGCGACCAGCCCGCCGCCGCCGGGCTGGTTCTCGACCGCCACTGTGGCGCCCAGATGTCGTTCGAGATGCGGCGCGAGCAGCCGGGCATAGGCGTCATAGCCGCCGCCGGCGCCGAAGCCGACCACCAGGCGGACGAGCTGACCGCGATAGAAGTCGCCGGTGACCTTCTCGTCCTGGGCAAGCAGCGGCGCGGACGCAAGCGCGGCCGCGAGAACGAGTGCCGGCAGCACGAGCGCCTGTGCCGCCAGGATCCGGAACAAACACATGGCCCCCCTCCCCGGCTCGGCTATCGAGCGGGCATTATGGTCCTTCTCGGCGGCGCAATGCAAAGGCACCCCCGACCGGCCGCCGCTCGTCACTTTGCTGGCGCGGCGGCCCGCCTGGCCCGTTCGCGGTAGAGGATGTAGAGACCAGAGCCGACGATCACCAGCGCTCCGACCACGGTCCAGAGGTCGGGCAGCTCGCCGAACACCAAGGCCCCGAACAGGGTCGCCCAGATCAGCGAGCTGTAAGTGAAGGGGGCGGCGACCGCGGCATTGGCCAGGCTGAAGGCCTTGATCAGCGAGAAGTGGCTGAGGCAGCCGAGCAGGCCGACTGCCATCAGCTTCAGCCATTCGATGGGGCTCGGCGTCACCCAGCCCTCGAGCAGCATGAGGTTGGAGAAGAGGGCGCCGATCACCGCCGTGTAGCTGAGCGTGGTCAGCGGACTGTCGACGTGCGCCAGAACGCGGGTCGAGAGCTGGTAGGCCGAGTTGAAAAGAGCGGCGCCGAGCGGCAGCAGGGCAGCGAGGCCGATCGCTTCCGAGCCGGGCCGGATGATGATCAGCGCGCCGACGAAGCCGATCATCACCGAGAGGATGCGCCGCCAGCCGACCGGCTCGCGCAGCACCGGCACCGACAGCAGGGTAACCAGCAGCGGCGTCATGAACATGATCGCCGTGTTGGTCGCAAGGTCGAGCAGCCTGAGACCGTTGAAGAAGCACAGCGTGGTCATCAGCAGGAAGGCCGAGCGCACAAGCTGCAGACCGGGCCGGCGGCTGTGCATGACCACGACCAGGCGCCGGTTGAGGAAGACGGCGAGAAAGAGCGCGTGAAAGATGAAGCGGCCCCAGACCACCTCCCCGGTCGGCAGGCTCGCCGTCAGGGTCTTGGCCAGGGTGTCCATGCTGACGAACAGCGCCGTCGTCAGCAGCATCCACAGGATCGCCGCGAGCGGGCGCTGCACCGGCACCGACAGGCGCCCGGCCGGTGCGAGCGGCGCGCTCGGCACCGGCTCCGCGCCGTCCGGCGCGGGCTGCTTGCTGGTCGTCATGGGCGCCTCGGCATCTGGGCTGCGGCTGCGCCGGCGGACCCGCCGGCCCCGCCTTATAGCAGCGCCCTGATCGCCGACTCCAGCCTCGCCGCGGCGCGTGCCGGACCCGCCCGCTACCGCCTGCTCGGGCGGCGTGCCCCGCGCACCAGGATCGAGCCCTGCCCGAGCGGCGGCAGCCCGCCGCCCGGCAATGCTCGCGCGGCATAGGTTTGCGCGCGCAACTGCGCCGCCAGCTGGTTGCGGTCGGTCAAGCCGGCAAGCGCGGCGTATGGGATCGGCGGGGCGATCCGGGCCTCGATCTCGCGACCCATCTTGTTGACCACCTCGCGGAACAGCAGCGACAGCCGCAAGGTCATGCTGAAGCGGCTGGCGAGCTGGAACAGCCGGCTGTTCTGGCCGCCGAAGTAGACCGTCACCACGGTCGCGCGCGATTCGTGGATTAGCCGCGCGACGAAGGGCTTCCAGGACGGATCGACGGCGGCCCCGAGCGGCCGCTCGGCGGTCGAAACCGTGCCGCCGGGAAAGAGCGCGATGGCCCGGCCGGCCGCCAGATCTTCGAGCGCCGCCCGGCGCGAGGCCAGGTTGGTGCGCCGCGCTTCCGGCGTTTCGGCGAAGTCAATCGGCAGCAGATGAGGGCGCAGCTCGGGCAGACGGTAGAGCAGACTGTTGACCAGGATCTTGAAGTCGGGCCGCACCGCCGAGACCAGGTAGCCGAGCGTCAGACCGTCGACCACGCCGAAGGGATGGTTGGCGACCACCACCAGCGGACCGTGCGCGGGAATCGTGGCCAGGCCACCCTGGTTGACCCGAACCCGCAGGTCGAGCCGTGCCACCGCCTCGGCGAAGAAGTTGTCGGCCGGCGGGCCGTTGCAGTAGTCGCGGTACAGCCGCCACAGGCGCGGCTTGCCGGTGATCAGCTCGATGCGGTGGATGACGGCCCGGCGCCAGCGCGCGTCGTCCGGCGAGGCATAGCTGAAGTCGCGACTCGAGGCGGTCCTGGGCATGGCGTGGCCGGGAGAGATAGCGCGCCGCCGGTTACGCTTTGACGATCTTTCGATGACCGCTGCGTGACGGCGCCGTGACGGCCGGCCCGCACGAGGTTCCCAAAACGGTTGCCCGGCTCGTGCGGCGGCGGCACTCTCGCCGGCAATTCGCCCGCCGCGTACGGCTCCTGCGAGCGCCCATGCTCCGACTCGACAGCATCGATCTTGCCATCCTGGCCGTGTTGCAGCGCGACGGCCGCATCGCCAAGGTCAAGCTGGCCCAGACGGTCAACCTGTCGCCCAGCCCCTGCTGGGAACGCCTGCGCCGGCTGGAAAAGGCGGGCATCATCGAGGGCTACCATGCCCGCGTCAGCCTCGCCCCGCTTGCGCGCACCGCCGAGGTGCTGGTCGAGGTGACGCTGCAGCACCATCGCCAGGCCGACTTCGAGCGTTTCGAGCGGGCGGTGCTGGAAACCCCGGAGATCCTCGACTGCTGGGCCACCGGCGGCGGCGTCGACTACCTGCTGCGCGTGGTCACACCGGACATCGACAGCTACCAGCGCCTGATCGACGGCCTGCTCGCCGCCGATCTCGGCATCGACCGCTACTTCACCTACATCGTGACCAAGGCGGTCAAGAGCGGCGCGCCCCTGCCACTCGCGCGGCTGCTGCCGACGGACTGAGCGCCGCAGAAGATCCTTCTGCGCAGCCCCTCGTGTCGGGACAGTCCTTCTGCCCGGCCGGCACCATTCGGAGGCACCTTCGGCGCCGATTCCGCTAGCCTTGCGGCCAGTTCGATCGATCTTCCAGGGAGGACTAGACATGGCCCAGCTCGCCCGCGCCACCGAGCCACGTTCCGAGGCGCTCGCGCGCCTGTCCGACTTTCGCCTGCTGCGCGAGCAGGCCTACATCGACGGCCGCTGGACCGCCGCCGACGACGCCGCCACCTTGGAAGTCTTCGACCCTTCCACGGGCGGGCCGCTCGGCCGGGTGCCCCGCCTCGGCGCCGCAGGCGCGCGCCGCGCGGTCGAGGCCGCCGCGCGCGCCTTTCCGGCCTGGCGTGCGCTGCTGCCCGCCGAGCGCGCCAAGCACCTGCGCGCCTGGTACGACGCGGTCCAGGCCAACGCCGAGGATCTCGCCGTGCTGATGGTCGCCGAGCAGGGCAAGCCCCTTGCCGAGGCGCGCGGCGAGATCGCCTATGCCGCCAGCTTCATCGAGTGGTACGCCGAGGAGGCCAAGCGCATCGGCGCGCCCGAGACCGCGCCCAGCCACCTGCCCGGCGCCGACACCCTGGTGCGGCGCGAGCCCCTCGGCATCGCCGCCCTGGTCACGCCCTGGAACTTCCCGGCCGCCATGATCACCCGCAAGGCGGCGGCCGCGCTCGCCGCCGGCTGCACGACCGTGGTCCATCCCTCGTCCGAGACGCCCTTCTCGGCGCTCGCCCTGGCCGAGCTGGCCGAGCGCGCCGGCCTGCCGGCGGGCGTCTTCAACGTGGTCACCGGCCAGGCCCGCGAGATCGTCAAGAGCTGGTGCGAGGACACCCGCGTGCGCGCGCTCTCCTTCACCGGCTCGACCGAGGTCGGCCGCCTGCTCGCCGCCCAGTGCGCGCCCACCGTCAAGACCCTGGTCATGGAGCTGGGCGGCCACGCGCCCTTCCTGGTGTTCGCCGACGCTGACCTCGACAAGGCGGTCGAGGCCTGCATCGCGGCCAAGTTCGCAACCAGCGGCCAGGACTGCCTGGCGGCCAACCGCATCCTGATCGAGCGGCCCGTCTACGACGCCTTCGTCGAGCGTTTCGCCGCCCGCGTCGCGGCGCTGCGGGTCGGACCGGGCCTCGAGGCGGGCGCCGAGATCGGCCCGCTGATCAACGAGCGCGCGACCGCCAAGATGGACGAGCACGTGACCGACGCCGTCGGCAAGGGCGCGCGCCTCCTCGTCGGCGGCAAGCGGCATGCGCTCGGCGGACTCTTCTTCGAGCCGACGGTGCTGGCCGACGTGCCGGCGGAGGCGGCGATCTTCCGCGAGGAGACCTTCGGTCCGGTGGCTGCCCTCGCGCCCTTCGACGACGAGGACGAGGCGCTGGCCCGTGCCAACGACACCGAGTACGGACTGATCGCCTACCTGCACAGTCGCGATTACGCGCGCATCAGCCGGGTGACGGCGGCGCTCGAGTTCGGCATGGTCGCTGTCAACCGAACCAAGGTGACCGGCGCGCCGATCCCCTTCGGCGGCGTCAAGCAGTCGGGGCTGGGCCGCGAGGGCGGCCGTGTCGGCGCCGAGGTGTTCACCACGCTCAAGTACGTCTGCCTCGACCGGGACTAGGAGCGCAAAAGAACCGACACCCTATCCTCCGGCCTCGACAGGCTCGACTCCGGGGCCGTGAGACAGGATCACAATGCTTCGCGCTCGCGCCATCCCGCCCCTCGTCTTGAGCCTCTCGAAGGGCGCGGGGCGCAGGTTCGGGCCGGGACAACCATCGCCGGGCAGGCGGCGCGACCGCGCCATGCCGGGCAGGCAACGAGAAGGAACCTTGCCATGCTGCAGAACCGCGACACCCTGGAAGCCTGGGACCGCGACCACTTCTTCCATCCCTCGACCCACATGGCCGCGCACGCGCGCGGCGAGGCGCCGACCCGCGTCGTCACCGGCGGCGAGGGCGTCTATGTCGTCGACCGCGAAGGCAGGCGCAGCCTGGACGCCTTCGCCGGCCTCTACTGCGTCAACGTCGGCTACGGCCGCAGGGAGATCGCCGATGCCATCTCCGAACAGGCGCACAAGCTCGCCTACTATCACGCCTACGTCGGCCACGGCTCCGAGGTCGCGATCAAGCTCGCGCACATGATCGTCGAGCGCGCGCCGGCGAACATGAGCCGGGTCTACTTCGGCCTCGGCGGCTCGGACGCCAACGAGACCCAGATCAAGCTCGTCTGGTACTACAACAACGTGCTCGGCCGGCCGGAGAAGAAGAAGATCATCTCGCGCTGGCGCGGCTACCACGGCTCAGGAATCATGACCGGCAGCCTGACCGGCCTCGAGCTGTTTCATAAGGCCTTCGACCTGCCGCGCGACCCGATCCTGCACACCGACGCGCCCTACTACTATCGGCGCGACGACGCCTCCCTGACCGAAGAGCAGTTCGCGCAGCGTTGCGCCGAGCGGCTGGAGCAGATGATCCTCGACGAAGGCCCCGAGACGGTGGCCGCCTTCATCGCCGAGCCGCTGCTCGGCACCGGCGGCATCGTGCCGCCGCCCAAGGGCTACTGGGAGGCGATCGTCCCCGTGCTCAAGAAGCACGAAGTGCTGTTGATCGCCGACGAGGTGGTCACCGGCTTCGGCCGGCTCGGGACCATGTTCGGTTCCGATCATTACGGCTTCGAGCCGGACCTGATCACCGTCGCCAAGGGCCTGACCAGCGCCTATGCGCCGCTGTCCGGAGTCATCGTGAGCGAGAAGGTCTGGAAGGTACTGGAGCAGGGCTCCGAGCAGTTCGGCGTGCTCGGCCACGGCTGGACCTACTCGGCCCATCCGCTGTGCGCCGCCGCGGGCGTCGCCAACCTAAAGCTGATCGACAGTCTCGGCCTGGTCGACAACGCGCGCGAGGTCGGGGCCTACTTCCGCAAGGCGCTCGCCGAGGCGCTGGCCGACCATCCGATCGTCGGCGAGGTGCGCGGCGATGGCCTGCTGGCCGCCGTCGAGTTCGCCGCCGACAAGGAGAACCGCACGCCCTTCGACCCGGCGGACAAGGTCGGCCCGCGCATCGCCGCGGCGACCCTCGAGCGCGGCGTCATCGCGCGCGCCATGCCGCAGGGCGACATCCTCGGCTTCGCGCCGCCGCTGTGCCTGACCCGCGCCGAGGCCGACAGCATCGTCGAGGCCGCCAAGGGCGCGGTCGAGGCGG
Organism: uncultured Kiloniellaceae bacterium; assembly: GCA_964503295.1. Lineage (GTDB taxonomy): Bacteria > Pseudomonadota > Alphaproteobacteria > Kiloniellales > Kiloniellaceae > CAZDBC01. The sequence goes on from CAZDBC010000004.1 coordinate 23,710, forward strand.
TCGCCGGCGAGCTCGGCCGCGGCTGAGCGGGGACGTTGGCCGGATCCGCTGGCGCGCCGGGCGCGTCATCGCCGCCGAGGAGGATCAGCGCGACCCCGGCAACGCCCGACAGCGCGAGCGCAACCGGCGCGGCGGCGCGGCCCCCTGCCCCGGCTCGAGCGCGTGCCACGCCGACCTTGAGGCGGTCAGGCCGCCGTGCGGCCGAGAAACTCGAGCACGCGCGGCACGACCGAGTCGGCGTCGAGCAGCGCCGTCAGGTGATTGGCACCCGGCACCTCGAAATGCTCGCCTTGCGGCAGCAGCTGCGCGGCACGGGCGACCTCGCCGCGCAGCGCGTCGTCGCCGCCGACCCAAAACAGCGCCGGGCGCGCAAAGGCGGCGAGCTCGCCCGAGACGTCAGGCCGGTCCGCGGCCATGGCGGTCCGCAGGGCGGCCGCATCGTTGACTGCCAGGCGCTCAACGAAACCCGCCGGCAGACGGCTGCCGCCCAGGCGCGCGACTATCGCCAGCCAGCGCTCCAGTCCTTGGGCGACCGCCTCGCGGTAGAAGGCCATGCTCTGGGCGAAGGGATGAGCGCCGCCGACGATCAGGCGCCCGACCCGCTCTGCATGCAGGCGCGCAACCTCCAAAGCGAGCCGTCCGCCCATGGAATAGCCCATCAGGTCGGCCCGCTCGACGCCCAGCGCGTCGAGCACCGCGACGACGTCGCCTGCACGGCGCCCAACGTCGTAGGCTTGAGGGTCCTGCGGCTTGCTGCTGGCGCCGTGGCCGCGCTGGTCGATCAGGATCAGGCGATGGCCGGCACCGGCCAACGGTGCCGCATAGCCGAGCTCCAGCCAGGACTCCAGAGCATCGGAAAAGCCGTGCAGCAGCACCAGCGGCTGGCCTGCACCGACGCTGGCGTAACGAACAACACCGGCATCGCGCTCGATGCGTGCCATCTGCAGTTCCTCTTGGTTCATGTCCGGCTCGTCTGTGGTTGTGGTCGCGGGCAGATGTGCCGCCGTCCCGCTGGCGCCACCAGTGTCGGCCGTCACTTCTCGGTGCGCTGCGCAGGGCCGGTCGAGCCGCGCACCACGAGGTCCGCGGGCAGTTCGACATGGCTCGCCGTCGCGCCGTCGCCTTCGGGCGCGAGC
>CAZDBC010000005.1:0-12477 GCA_964503295.1 uncultured Kiloniellaceae bacterium
ACGATGCGGCCGGCATACATGACGCAGATCCGGTCGGCCAGTCCGGCGACCACGCTGAGATCGTGGGTGATCCAGATCATCGCCGTGCCGGTCTCGCGGCACAGGCGCTGCGCCTCGAACAGGATCTGCGCCTGGATGGTGACGTCGAGGGCGGTGGTCGGTTCGTCGGCGATGATGAGGTCGGGCTTGTTGAGCAAAGCGATGGCGATCGCGACGCGCTGACGCATCCCGCCGGAGAACTGGTGCGGGTAGGACGCCAGCCGCTCGTCCGGCGAGGCGATACCCACCTTGCCGAGCGCTTCGCGCGCCTCGCGCCGGGCCTGCTCTCTGGACACTTCGCGGTGCGCGCGGATCGCCTCGATCATCTGAGTGTCGATGCGCAGCACCGGATTGAGGGTCATCATCGGGTCCTGGAAGATCATGGCGATGCGCGCACCGCGCAGCTTGCGCTGCTCGTGCTCCGGGAGCCCCACGATGTCGCGTCCCTTGAACAGGATCCGGCCGCCCACGATGCGGCCGGGCGCATCGACGAGACCCATGATCGAGAAGCCGGTGATCGACTTGCCCGATCCCGATTCCCCGACCAACCCGAGAATCTCGCCACGGCCGATGCTGAAGCCGACGCCGTCGACGGCCTTGACCACGCCGGCGCGGGTGAAGAAGTGGGTCTGCAGGTTCTCGACCCGGAGGATCGGCTGGCCGCCGGCCGCGGTCATTTCCTGAGCCTCGGGTTGAGCACGTCGCGCAGCTGGTCGCCGACCAGGTTGATCGAGACGATGGTGGCGAGCAGCGCGACGCCGGGGAACATGCTGATCCAGTACTTTCCGGACATCATGTACTGGAAGCCGTTGGCGATGAGCACGCCGAGCGACGGCTCGGTCTGGGGCAGGCCGACGCCGAGAAACGACAGAGTCGCCTCGAGCGCGACCGCGTGAGCGATCTGGATCGTGCCGACCACGATCAGCGGCGCCAGGCAGTTGGGCAGGATGTGCCGGAACATGATGCGCAGGTGCGACAGTCCGAGACAGCTCGCCGCCTCCACGTACTCCTTGCGCCGCTCGACCAGGGCCGAACCGCGTACGGTCCGCGCATAGTAGGCCCACTGCACGACGACCAGGGCGAAGATGATCTTGTCCATGCCCTTGCCCAGGATCGCGACCAGCATCAGCGCGATCAGTGCCGCCGGGAACGACAGCTGCAGGTCGACCAGACGCATGATGAGGTTCTCGGTGCGGCCGCCGGCATAGGCGGCGATCAGGCCGATGGTCATGCCCACGCACAACGCAATGAAGCCGGACATCACACCGACCGTCAGCGAGATGCGCAGGCCGTAGAGGATCGCCGAGTAGAGGTCGCGGCCCGCGCCGTCCGAGCCGAGCCACATGGTGTAACCGTCGAAGGACTCGCTGCCCGGCGGCATCTTGCCGTCGAGCACGCTCACCTGGCCCAGGTCGTAGGGGTTCTGCGGCGCGATCCAGGGGGCCGCGACCGCGACCAGTATGATCAGGCCGAGCATGGCCAGCGCGCCGGTCGCCAGGCGGCTCTCGAGGAACTCGCTGATCAGGCGCTGGAACGGCGTCTCCGGCTTGGGCAGCGGGCCGGCCGGCGCGTCGCGCGCCGCCTTGTCCCGATCGACGATCGCCGTCATGTGCCCTGGTCCTGCAGCCGCACCCGCGGGTCGAGCAGCGAATAGACGATGTCGACTGTCAGGTTGATGATGACGAAGAGGAACACGATCAGCATGAGGTAGGCGACGATCACCGGGCGGTCGAGCTGCTGGATCGACTCGATCAGCAGCTTGCCCATGCCCGGCCAGGCGAAGACCGTCTCGGTGACCACCGAGAAGGCGATCAGGTTGCCGAACTCGATGCCGAGCACGGTGACCACCGGGATCAGAATGTTCTTGAGAACGTGCACGCCCACGATACGCGCCGGCGTCAGGCCCTTGGCGCGGGCGAACTTGATATAGTCCTGCAGGGCGACCTCGCGCGTGCCGGCCCGGGTCAGGCGGATCACCAGGGAGATCTTGAGCAGCGCCAGGTTGAGCGCCGGCAGGAAGACGTGGCCGAGACCGTCGAGCGTGAACAGGCTGGAGCGTATGCCGAGGAACTCCGCCTCGTCGCCGCGTCCGGTCGAGGGCAGCCAGCCCAGCATGACGGCGAAGACCATGATCAGCATGATCCCGACCCAGAAGGTCGGCAGCGAAAAGCCGAGGATCGAGCCGGCCATGATGGTGCGCGAGGCCCGGCTTTCGGGCTTGAGCCCGGCATAGAGGCCGAGCGGAATGCCAAGCACGATCGCCATGACCAGCGCCGAGACGGCGAGCTCCATAGTGTTGGGCAGCCGCGCGAGGATCAGGCGGATCGCCGGTTCGCCGAACACGAAGGAGTTGCCGAGGTCGCCGCTCAGCGCGCCGGTGATGAAGTACCAGAACTGTTCCCAGATCGGCCGGTCGAGCCCGAGCGAGCGGATCGCAGCCTCGATGTCGGCCTGGTCCATCTCCGGGTTGACGAACACCCAGATCGGGTCGCCGATGATGTGGACGCCGAAGAACACCAGCACGGCCATGGCCACGACCACGACGGCGCTTTGCAGCAGCCTGCGGATGGCGAAGACGAGCATGAAGCGCTCCCCTTGCGGGAGTTCGGGGAGCCGGCCCCCTCGCGGGAGCCGGCCCCGCCCGGACGCGCTATTCCTTGGTCGCGTATTGCGCCAGGGTGTACTCGTCGGTACGCGCCTTGTAGGCGATTCCCTTGCGTGCCGCCCAGGTGTTGACCTGGTAGTGCAGCGGAATGATCGCCCCGTCCTCGATCGCCATCTCGGTTGCCTGCGCCAAAAGGTCGGCCCGCTTGGCGTCCTCGACCGTCATCAGGGCCTCCTCGATCAGCTTGTCGACCTCGGGGTTCGAATAGCGGCCCCGGTTCGAGGCGCCGAACCCGCGGTCGGCGTCATAGGTGTGGATCAGCGAACGCAGCGGCGATGAGGCCTCCCCCGAGCCGGCGCCCCAGCCGACCAGGATGAAGGAGAACTCGGGCAGGCCGCCTTCGCCACCTTTCGAGGCGCGGCCGAAGTAGACCGAGCGCGGCATGGTCTCGACCGCGGTCTCGATGCCGATTCTTGTCAGCATCTGGGCGATCGCCTCGGCGATCTTGGCGTCGTTGATGTAGCGGTCGTTGGGGCCGTGGATGGTCAGCTTGAAGCCGTCCGGATAGCCCGCCGCGGCGAGCAGGTCCTTGGCGCCTTCCGGGTCGTACTCGATCGGCTCCAGGGTGTCGGAGACGCCGAAGAAGCCGGCGGGCAGGAGCTGGCCGGCCGGAATGGCCACGCCTTCCATGACCCGCTCGACGATCGCCTCGCGGTTGATCGCCTTGGAAATCGCCAAGCGCACGCGCCTGTCGAGCAGCGGGTTCTTGATCGGCCCGCCGTCCTTTGCCTCGACGTAGGGCGAGTCCTCGCGGAACTGGTCCAAGTGCAGATAGATGACCCGGTTCGACACGCCCTGCGAGATCTGGATGTCCGGGTTCGCCTTGAGCTGTTCGATGTCCACCGTCGGCACATCGTTGATCATGTCGACGTCCCCGGCGAGCAGTGCCGCGACCCGCGAGGGATCGGACTTGATCGGCTTCAGGGTGACCCGGCTCCAGGTCGGCTTGTCGCCCCAGTAGTCGTCGTTGCGCTCGAGGACGATGCGGTCGCCCGGGACGTACTCGACGAACTGGAACGGACCCGTGCCGTGGGTTGCCTCGCCCGCGTTGAAGTCTTCCGTGGTCGCGCCGCAGCCCGTCTCGTCGGAAACGATGAAGATGGTCGAGACATCGTTGGCCATCAGCGGATAGGGCTCGGGCGTCTTGATGCGCACCGTGTAGTCGTCGACCTTCTCCAGGGTCTTGCCCTTGGTATAGGTGGCGAAGCTCGACGGCGAGTTGGGCACGTTCGGCGCGCGCTCGAAGGTGCAGAGCACGTCGTCGGCGGTGAACGGAGAGCCGTCGTGGAAGGTCACGCCCTCGCGCAGCTTGAACTCCCAGGTCAGGTCGTCGATCGGCTTCCAGGAGACCGCGAGGCCCGGCATCAGCTGCTGTCGCTCGTTCTGCAGGATCAGCGGCTCGAAGATGTGGTCGGCGACCTGGTTGTTCGGCGTCAGATTGTGGAAATGCGGATCCATCGAGGTCACCTCGGAGCCGAGGCCGATGGTCAGCTCCTCCGCCTGCGCGGCGGTCGGCAGTGCGACGGCGGCGGCGACGAGGAACGCGGACAGCGCGCCCCGTCGGCGGCCGAAGATCTGTGCTGGCGTGTGGTTCATGTTGGTCTCCCTGTAACCCTGTCTTGGCTTATCCCTGCCTTGTCGGACGGTCCGGCCGCGGGTCCGATGCGTCTTCGCCGACTCCGATCCGCTGTTCGGGCGTCCGGCACGGCCGGCCTCCCGTTGATGAGCATTTCGGGACCAGTGGCCGCAGCTTGTCAAACTCTTCGACTGGATGCGGCCTTTCCCGACCCGGGCGCCTGCGGGACCGCCGTTCGACGACCGTCCGGTGCAGCCGAACCCGGACCGGCATGTTAGCTATGATGGATTTGGGTCGAAATAGAGAGCTATATGCGATAAACGCATAGACTGATGCCGGTTGCGAGGGCGGCTGCCGGTTGCGTCTCACCCGGCCGGAGGCTTCCATGCGGGGACACTCACTACGCGAGTTCGAGGCGTTGCGCGCGCTCATTTCGACCGGGACCACAACCGCGGCGGCCCGCCGGCTGGGCATCTCCCAGTCGGCGCTCAGCCGGGCCATCGGCCAGCTCGAAGCCCGTCTCGGCCGCCGACTGTTCGAGCGCGACGCCGGGCGTCTGCAGCCGACCGCCGAGGCCCTGGCGCTCAACGAGGATCTGGATCCCCTGTTCGAGTCCCTGGCGCGCATCGACGGGGCCACTTGGCGCACGGCGAAGGAGGCGGCGCTGCGCATCGTCGCGCCGCCGACCATCGCGCACCGCTTTCTGCAGCGGCGCATCGCCGATTTCCTCGGTGACCATCCAGACCAGCGCATCTCGCTCGACATCATCGCCTCGGATGCCCTGGTCGCCGGCATAGCGGAAGGCCGCTACGACCTGGGCATAAGCGATTCGGCGAGCAATCATTCCGGCATCAGGCTTCTGCCGTTCCGTGCCTCGCATGCTGTCTGCGTGATGGCCGAGGGGCACCCCCTGGCCGAGCGCGACGTGATCGGCCCCGCAGACCTCGATGGCCGGCGGTTCATCGCGCTGACCCGCCGCCACTCTGTGCGCTCCTCGATCGACCGCATTCTGGTCGAAGCCGGCGTTGCGCCCAGGATCGTGATCGAGACCGCGACCTCGGTCTCGGCCTGCGAACTGGTTCGGGCCGGGCTCGGCGTCAGCCTGCTCAATCCCTTCCCGGTCGTGCTGTCCTCGCCGCCCGGCCTTGCCGTGCGCCCCTTCGCACCCGAGATAGCCTATCGGACCTGTTTCGTGGTGCCGGCGCAGCCGGCGCCGCCCCCGGCGGCCCGCGCCTTCATCAGGCACGTCCGCTTCTCGACCCCGCGCGACGCCTTTTCCTGGAGCGTTTGATCCTCATGCCCCGCGACCTGACCCTCGAGTGCCTCGGCAAGCTGATCGGCTTCGATACCACCAGCCGCAATTCCAACCTGGAGCTGATCGCCTGGGTCGAAGACTATCTTCGCGGTCATGGCGTCGCCAGCCGCCGCATCTCGGACGAGGAGGGCAAGACCAATCTCTTGGCCACCATCGGACCGGCAGACCGGCCGGGTATCGTGCTTTCCGGGCACACCGACGTGGTGCCGGTCGACGGCCAGGCCTGGTCGAGCGATCCCTTCGCGGCAGAGCGGCGCGACGGCCGGATCTTCGGCCGCGGCAGCGCCGACATGAAGGGATTCCTGGCCTGCGTGCTCGGCGCCGTCCCGGCCATGACCCGGGCCGGCCTGCAGCAGCCCCTCCACCTCGCCTTTTCCTATGACGAGGAGGTCGGCTGCCTGGGTGTGCGCAGCCTGATCCGCGATCTCGCCGCCTGGCCACAGCGCCCGCTCGCCTGCATCGTCGGGGAGCCGACCTCCATGGAGGCGGTGGTGGCCCACAAGGCCAAGCGCTCCCTGCGGGTGACCGTCACCGGCCGCGACGGGCACTCCTCGCTCGCCCCGCTGGCCGTCAACGCGGTCGAGTATGCCGCCCGCCTCATCGTTTTCATCCGCGACATTGGCGAGCGCCTGAAGGCGGAAGGGCCGCATGACGAGCTGTTCGACGTGTCCCACACCACTGCCCATACCGGCCTGATCGCGGGCGGCACGCAGCTCAACATCGTGCCCGCGACCTGCAGCTTCGAGTTCGAGTTTCGGGTGCTGCCGCGCAGCGACGCCGATGCCCTGGTCGAGGAGGTGCGGGCCTTTGCCCGCGACGTCCTGCTGCCGGAGATGCGCGCGGTGGCACCGGAAAGCGACATCGCCTTCGAGTACATCTCCCAATTCCCGGGTCTCGACACCGACCCGGAGGCGCCAGTGGTCAGCCTGATCAAGACCCTGGCCCGGCGCAACGGGCACGGCAAGGTCGCCTATGGCACCGAGGGCGGCCTGTTCTCGGACGGCGGGATTCCGACGGTCGTCTGCGGGCCGGGGGATATCGCTCAGGCCCACAAGCCCGACGAGTTCATCGACCTCGAGCAGCTCGACAAGTGCGAGACATTCCTCGCGCGCCTGATCGCGTCCTTGACGGAGCGCGACGGCAACTGGCGTGTGCTGACGCGGGTCGCCGCCTGACCGCTCTCAGCCGGCACGCAAGGGTGACAGGCGGTGCGGACGGCGGCAAACTGCCGTCCGTCGTTGGGAAACTGCTGGGAGCTCGCCCGCCATGGCGCAGGATGCGCGCGACAGCTATCCGGTCGAACTGACGCCGCCCGATATCTCGCCCTACCGGGCCGGGAATACCGGCGTCGACTACGTGACCAGCTTCCGCGCTCCGACGGGGGGGCCGCACGTCATGCTGGTCGCGGTCATTCACGGCAATGAGCTGTGCGGCGCGATCGCGCTCGATCACATCCTTCGTCACGATCTCCGGCCGCGCCGCGGCCGGCTTACGCTCGCCTTCGCGAATGTCGAGGCCTACGGGGCCTTCGATCCGGCCGATCCGACGGCGACGCGCTTCATCGACGAAGACATGAACCGGCTCTGGTCGCCGCGCGCGCTGGACGCCCCGGCCACATCCGCCGAGCGGCGGCGGGTGCGCGAGCTGCGGCCTCTGGTGGACGAGGTGGATCTGCTGCTCGACATCCACTCCATGCAGCACCGCACGGCGCCCCTGATGATGGCGGGGTCCCTCGCCAAGGGCCGGGCCCTGGCGGCTTCGGTGGGCGTTCCGGAGCTTGTGGTCAGCGACGCCGGACACCGCGCGGGCACGCGGCTGCGCGACTACGGCGGCTTCGGTGACCCCGACAGCCCGCGCAACGCCTTGCTGGTCGAGTGCGGCCAGCACTGGGAACGCGCCAGCGCCGACATGGCGATCGAGACCGCGCTGCGCTTCCTGGTTGCCGTCGGCAGCCTCGATGCCGAGGATGCAGCCCCGCACCTCCCGACCCGCAGGCTGCCAGCAGAGCAGCGGCACATCGAGGTGGTCGAGGCGGTCACCATCGCCAGCGACGACTTCGCCTTCGTGCAGGACTTCCGGGGTCTCGAGGTGATCGGCAAGGCGGGCGAGCTGCTCGCCTACGACGGCGGTCGGCCGGTGGTCACGCCGTTCGACGACTGCGTGCTGATCATGCCGTCGCGGCGCCTGGAAAAGGGCGCCACAGCGGTCAGGCTGGGGCGCTTCGTCACGCCATCCGTCAACGGCGATCACGCGCGGGAGGTCCGGTATGAGAGCGGCTGAACGGCTGCGCGCCCTCCTCGAAGGGCCGGGGCTCCTGCGCATGCCCTGCTGTTTCGACGCGCTCTCGGCACGCCTGATCGAGCGGGCGGGCTTTCCGCTGACCTTCATGAGCGGCTTTGCGGTCTCCGCCGCCCGCCTTGGCCTGCCCGATACCGGTCTCATTTCCTACGGCGAGATGGTCGATCAGGGGCGCAACATCTGCCAGGCGGTCGCAATACCGGTGATCGGCGACGGCGACACCGGCTACGGCAACGCGATCAACGTGAAGCGGTCCGTGCGCGGTTACGCCGCCGCAGGCTTTGCCTGCTACATGATCGAGGACCAGATGGCGCCCAAGCGCTGCGGCCATACCCGCGGCAAGCAGACCGTGTCGCGGGCGGAAGCCTTCGCGCGCCTGCAGGCGGCGCTCGACGCGCGCGACGAGGGCGCCGACATCCTGATCATGGCGCGCACCGACGCCGCGGCCACCGACGGCTTCGAGGAAGCTCTGATCCGGGCCCGGCGGTTCGCCGAAATGGGCGCCGACATCACCTTTCTCGAGGCGCCGCGCGACGAGGAAGAGATGCGCCGCTACTGCGTCGAGGTGCCGGGCCCGAAGATGGCCAACATGGTCGAACAGGGCGACACCCCCGTCCTGCCGCCGGCCACGCTGTCCGAGATCGGATACAAGATCGTCGCCTATCCGCTGTCGCTCCAACTGGCTGCCCTGCGGGCCATGAGCGAGGCGCTCGAAGCGCTGCGGACCGAACAGCACCCCGACCGGCTGGCCGACTTCGACGAGCTCAAGCGCCTCGTCGGTTTCCCGGACTACTACGAGGAAGAGCGGCGCTACGCGACCGGCGAATAACGCCCCAAAAAGCGAACGGGCGCCTTGCGGCGCCCGTTGCAATTCGTCTTAGGCCCTGAGCCCTCCGAACGTTGGTCTAGCGCTGACCGGAGCCGTTCTGGAAGGAAAAGAGCCCCGGCTCGAGGCGCGGCGGACGCGCCGAGGCGGTCGGCCGGACCACCGGCTTCTTTGCCGCCACCTTGGCGGGCGCGGCCTTCGCCGCCGGCTTCTTGGCCGCCGACTTCTTCACCTGGGGCTTCTTGGCCGCCGACTTCTTGGCGGCCGTCTTCTTCGAGACCTTTTGGGCCGCTGTCTTCTTGGCGACCGGCTTACGGGCGGTTGCCTTCTTGGCCGGCCTCTTCACCGCGCGCGTGGTCTTGCGGGCCGTGGTCTTGCGGGCCGCCGACTTCCGCGCAGTCGACTTGCGTGCCGTGGACTTGCGTGCGGCAGTCTTGCGGGCCGTCGACTTGCGAGCAGCCGACTTCCGGGCGGCGGTCTTACGGGCGGTGCCGCGGCGAGCCGCGGTCTTGCGGGCCGTCGACTTACGCGCGGTCGACTTGCGCGCCGTGGACTTGCGGGCGGTCGACTTGCGCGCCGTGGACTTGCGGGCGGCAGTCTTCCGTGCAGTCGACTTCCGGGCAGTCGACTTGCGCGCCGTGGACTTCCGGGCTGCAGTCTTCCGGGCGGCGGTCTTGCGGGCGGTGCCGCGGCGGGCCGTGGTCTTGCGGGCCGCCGACTTCCGTGCGGTCGATTTGCGCGCGGTGCTGCGGCGGGCCGCAGTCTTGCGGGCGGTCGACTTGCGCGCCGCCGGGCGGCGGGCCGTCGTGCGCCTCTTGGCCGTCGTCTTCTTGGCGGCCTTCTTCTTCGCAGCCGGCTTCTTCGCGGCAGACTTCGTCGAAGCGGCGGCCTTGGCGACCTTCTGCTCCAACTTGGCCAGCGCGCGGGTCGCGGCCTTCAACTCGCGGCTGACGGCCTGAAGCTCTTTCTTCAGGGACGCCGCCGAAGTGCTCTTCTTCGAACTAGTCTTTTTGCTCGTCATCTCGTGGATCTCCACAAAGCAGTTCGCGGTGCATCGGGTAAGACGAATCGTCCGGCTTCTTAATTCGAACACATTAACAAATGGCTAATGTATGCCTGCCGGACACATGGTGTTCAGTACTTTTCTGCAGGTCTCACAGAACACCGTCGGCCATCTTTTTGCATAAAATGCTGTCAAGTGCAAAATGTCTATTGAGGCACTTGGATGTCTATTTGGCAGCTGTGACTGCCATGGAAGGATGATTGGAGTCATCCACAGGACCCCCAACAGCATTACTGAAGGGGGCACCCACGTCTGCAATTCTGGCTGCCGATTGCGCCCCGCAGCGGGCACTTTTTCGGCACAAAAGTTTATGTATTTCAATTAATTAATGCGCGTAATTCAAACGGAGCCGTTCCCAAGGCCCGGGTCAGGCGGTGTAGCCGCAACTGTCCGCTGCAAGGCCGTTGAACATGGCCAAAAGTCGATCGCGCCACAGGAAAATCGGATCGTTGCATTCAAGCAACGGCAGCGGAGAAACGCAGCGCGCCCACTGAAACGCGCCGAAAACGATATAGTCGGCGAAGCTCGGGCTTGCTCCGCCGAGATAGTCGCTGACCTTAACGGTCGCGCGCAGCGGTTCGAGCAGCTTGCGGAAGGCCGGCAGTCGCTCCTCGCGTCCGGCACAGACGGCCTCGAGGCTGGTCCCGAAGGCCCGTTCCCGACTTTCGCGGAAGTAGGCCTTGTCGTCCTCGTGGAGATGGGCGTAGACGTCGATCACGATCAGGCGGGCGAGTGGCGGATGCACGACGCGCTCGCACCAGTGCTTTATAAAGAAGGCTTGGCCTTCGGCGTCGGCGCTTCCGAACAGCGCGGGACGGTCGGGATAGGCCCGGTCGAGGTACCGCCCGATTTCCCAGGAGTCCGACACCACCGTCTCGCCGTCGACAAGAACGGGCACGCGCTCTTGTCCGGAGAAGGCGATGCGTTTCTTCTCGGTCATCCGCCAGGGGATCGTCTCGACGGCGAGTCCCTTGTGCGCGAGGGCCATGCGGGCGCGCCAGCAAAATGGGCTGAACCGCCGGTCCGCTTCGGCGCCCGCCAGATCGTAGAGTCTCAGGGTCATGCGTCCTTCTTGCATGTCCGGCGCGGCTGCCAAGTTAGCATGATGCTTGTCCCAGGCGGAACGGCAGCAGGCTGAGACCGGCCGGTCCTCGGCTGGCCGGGAGCAGAGTGAGATGCCATACTGAAAACCTGGAATTTTCCACTGGTACAAGGAGAACAGCATGCGGCGACTTTCCGGCTTGCTTGCCGCGGCCCTTCTGCTGGCCGGGAGTGCCCAGACGGCCGCGCCCGCCCTGGCCGGCGGTCCGCTCGAGAATGCGCGCCGCTTCAAGCTTTTTCTGACCGACCTGTCCGAAGCGAGCCAGGCCTGCGGCCTGACGCCCAGCGCCATGAGCACCGCCTTCATGCGCAGCGTCCGTGACGGCGGCATCGAAATCGTCGAGTCCTCGGCCTACTGGCTCAACGTCCGGGCAACGACCATCCGCTACAGCCCGAAGGTCTGCATCACGAATCTGGACGCCAGAGCACAGGTCAACACCCGTTACTTCAATCCGGCGACCATCGACGAGAAGGAGGGCCGGGTCGAATTGTGGGCACGCAGCCTCCTTCTCGTGTCGGATGTCGAGGAACACGGGGTCCAGGTGAACTCGGCGCTGCGCGGTCTCGGGCAGTCCTTTCTGGAGCGCTGGCGCCGCGACCAGTAGAGGCCCCCTGGTGCGCCTGGTCGAGGCGGACGGCCGTGGACCTCTGGCGCCTGACAGAGCGCCTGTTCGGCATGACCGACGAGGTGTGGCTGCGCCATGCCAGCGGATGGAGCGTCTGGACGCGGGTTGCCACTTTGCCTTTCCTCCTGCTCGCGGTTTGGAGCCATACCTCGCTCGGCTGGTGGGCAATATTGCCGGTCGCGGCCGTGATCGTCTGGTTGTGGCTCAATCCGCGCATCTTCCCGCCGCCGCGGACCACCGCGCGCTGGCATGCCAAGGCGACTTTCGGGGAGCGTCTGTGGCTGGAGCGCGGGCGCATCGCGTTGCCCGACCGCCATCGCGTGGTCCCGCATCTGCTCGCGGCGGTGGCGGCCTCAGGTTCGCTGGCGGCGATCGCCGGGGCCGTCGCCAATGCGATTTGGCCGACCCTCCTCGGGGCGCTGCTGGCCTATGCCGGCAAGCTGTGGTTCTGTGATCGCATGGTCTGGCTGTACGAGGATATGAAGGACGGCGACCCGCGCTGGCGTCTCTGGCTTTACTGAGAGGGCCGCGCGGGCTCCGGCGCCGGCGGGCCCCCGCAGAGAGTGCCGGATGCATCCAAATGGCGAGTGAACGTTGAATGGACGACAAGACCGACAGAGACGAGACGGGCGATGGAGCCCGACGCGCCGATGTTGACGGCAGCGCCGATGGCCAGGAAGCGACCAGGAAGCGTCGGCCGCTGCCCACCAAGGCCTATCACAACGACGACTTCATCCGCAGTGCCGGGGCACGTCCGTTGCGGATTCTGGCCGAGTACCTGGAGCCGTCGAGCCGCTTTCGCCACTACCGGATCGACGACACCATCGTCTTCTTCGGGTCGGCACGCATCGTGTCGCGGGAGGCTGCCGAGAAGGCGCTCGCCCATGCCCGCGAGACGGGCCACGGGCTGGAAAAGGCCGAGCGTCAACTCGAACTGTCGCGCTACTACGAGGACACCCGCAGCCTGT
>CAZDBC010000005.1:12487-18004 GCA_964503295.1 uncultured Kiloniellaceae bacterium
TCCTACCGGCTGACCGAATGGTCGAAGGGCTTGGATGACCCGGATCGGCGCTTCGTGGTCTGCAGCGGGGGCGGACCGGGCATCATGGAAGCCGCCAACCGCGGTGCCTCGGAGGCGCGCGGCCTCAACATCGGCCTCAACATCGCGCTGCCCTTCGAGCAGATGGAGAACCCCTACATCAGCCGCGAGCTGATGTTCAACTTTCACTACTTCTTCATGCGCAAGTACTGGTTCGCCTATCTCGCCAAGGCGGTCGTCGTGATGCCCGGGGGCTTCGGGACACTGGACGAATTGTTCGAGCTTCTGACCCTTGTCCAGACCGGCAAGATCCGCAAGAAGATGCCGCTCGTGCTCTTCGGCCACGACTATTGGGACAAGGTCGTCGACTTCAACGCCCTGGCCCGCTTCGGCACGATCGATCCGCAGGACCTCGATCTCATGTTCATGACCGATTCGGTTGACGAGGCTTTCGAGTACCTGACCGAGAGCCTGACGACCTACAGTCTGCCGATCCCCGGCCCGCGCCTTTGAAGACGCCCTATCGGCCGGCGCCTGCGCAGCCCTCCGGCTTGAAGACGCGTTGCGTCGAGGCCGGCGCCTTGGCCAGACGGTCGGGCGGGCGAATCGGCCGCCGCACGAGTTCGCCGCCGCAGTTGGGGCAGCGCCCGCCCAGGGCGCCGTCGGCGCAGTCGGCGCAGAAAGTGCACTCGAAAGAACAGATGCGCGCGGCCCGGGAGTCCGGCGGCAGGTCCCGGTCGCAACATTCGCAGTTCGGTCGCAGCTCGAGCATTGTGTCACCCCGAAGTTCGGTTGCCTTGGCCGCCGCGACGGTCGGCAAGTACAGCATGCCGAGCGCGCGCTGCGGGGCAAGTCATGTCTGTTCGGCGATCCAAGAAAAAGGCCCCGCCCCTCCGGGAGGGCGGGGCCAAGGACCCTGGGTTCAACGATTGGGGGATGGTGAACCCTCGGGGGCTGATGAGGCTGGCGATCAAGAGCCGATCGGGCCGCCGTCGTTCTTGGTGATGACGACGACCGAGGGCCGGGGCGGCATCCGCGCGTCGAAGTCCGGCCAGCGCGTCGCCGGATCCTCGAAGGTGGACGCGCGCTCGAAGCCGGGGAAGTCCTTGGTGCCGTCGGTTGCCGGATGCTGGACCGCGACGAAAAGGGCGCGATCGTCCGGCGTGAAGCGCGGGCCGCACATCTCGGCGCCGATCGGAGCCCGGAAGAACATTCTGCCGGTGCCGCGCAGCGCGCCGTCCGTCTCCAGCCCCCAGACGCCGTCCGCGGTGCCCGATCGCGACCAGCCGCTGCCCTGGTCCGTGGTGACCCAGAGCCGGCCCTGGTTGTCGACCGCCGCATTGTCCGGCGAGGCGAACCAGCCGTTGCTGCTGGTCGCGGGATTCCAGACGGCGCCGACGTCGGGCCGTGCCGGGTCTCCGCACAGCACCAGGACGTCCCAGGCATAGCGCTCGGCCGCGTGGTCGCCGTTCGGAGGCGTGAGCTCGATAATGTGCCCGAACAGGTTCCCGGCCCTCGGGTTGGCGGCGTCCACTTGCTCGGACGTGCGCTTGCCGTTGTTGGTCAGCATGACGTAGACGCGGTCGGTCTTGGGATTCGGGTCGACGTCTTCGGGCCGGTCCATCGGCGTTGCGCCGAGCAGGTCGGCCGCGCGCCGCGTCTCGACCACCACGTCGGCCTGGCTGAAGAAGCCGTTCGCCGCGGTCAGCGGCCCCTGGCCGTGAACCAGCGGCAGCCAGGTCAGGCTGCCGTCGGCATCGAAGCGGGCGACCGAGAGGATGCCGCTGTCGAGGAGCTCGCGGCTGGCCGAGGGGTTGCCGGGGTCGAAGCGGTCGGCCGTGACGAAACGGTAGAGGTACTCGAAGCGCTGGTCGTCGCCCATGTACAGCACCACGCGGCCGTCCTTGCTGACGATGCTCTCAGCGCCTTCATGCTTGAAGCGGCCGAGCGCGGTACGCTTGACCGGCACCGAGTCCGGATCCATCGGATCGACCTCGACGACCCAGCCGAAGCGGTTGGCCTCGTTCGGTTCCTTGTTGACGTCGAAGCGCTTGTGGAACCGGCCCCAGGCGTACCAGTTGCCGGGCAGCCCGTAGCGCCTGTAATTGGTGGCCTCGGGGTGGTCGTCGGCCAGTTCGCCCCGGAAGTAGCCGTTGAAGTTCTCCTCGGCCATCAGGTAGGTGCCCCAGGGCGTCACGCCACCGGCGCAATTGTTGATCGTGCCGATGACCTCGCGGCCGGACGGGTCGGCCGAGGTCTTCAGGCGCTCGTGCCCGGCGGCCGGCCCGGAGATGCGCATGCGGGTGCCGCCGGCGGTGATGCGCCGGGCGTAGCGGCTGTCCGGCACGACTCGCCACTTGCCGTTCGCGTCGCGCGCGACCTCGATGATCGAACCGCCGTGCGCGGCCATTTCGATGTCGACCAGCACCTTGGTCATGGCGGCGAATCGCGCGTCCTTGTCCTGCCGGCCGAGGCCCGGAAACATGACCTCTTCGGACGTGTACTCGTGGTTGATGAACAAGAGCGCACGGTCCGGACCGTCAAGTGGCAGCAGGCCGATGAAGTCGTTGTTGTATCCGAACTGCCGCGACTGGGCCTCGGCAGTCTGGTTGTAGGGGTCGAAGGGCGGCGCGCCGGGCAGCACCGGGTCGCCCCAGCGGATGAGGACGTCGGCACTGTAGCCCGGCGCGACGTGATGATATTCGTCGACCCCGTGCCCGATCTCTTCGAACGCGAACCTCGGCGCGGTACCCTGGGCCGCCTCGGCGCGGCCGAAATGGAGTGGGCCCAACGCGCCGGCGAGGGCGCCGGCGGCCAGAGCGCCGCGCAGCACGTCGCGGCGGCCGAGGCGCCGCGCGACGATATCGCCGAAGGTGGGTCCGGCGAGCGGGTTGCTCGGAATGTCCTCTGCCGCCTCGAAACTCGGGCACGCCGGCCGCGAAGGGCTGTCGACTGGATCGCTCATGCCTTTGTCTGACTCCCTGCTTGATTCTTTAGTGGGGTCACCTGCTGCCACGAGCCGACCTGTTCAGCCCGAGAGGCTAGGCGGCGTCTCCTGACCGGCTCGTGACGGCACTCCGAAAGTTTAATGAAATCGGCCTCCGTTTTTCGGCGTGATCCGTTGGCCAGAATCCAGCGTAAAACACCCCAATGACAGCACCTATCCTCATTCTCGGCGCCAGCGGTGGCATCGGGGCCTCGCTCGCACGTCGTTTGCATGCCCGTGGCCAGCCGCTCCATCTCGCCGCCCGGAAATCGGATGATTTGGCGGCCCTGGGGCGCGAGCTGTCCGCGCCGGTCAGCACGCTCGATGTCCTCGATGAGAAGGAACTGGAAGCCACGGTGCGCGTTGCCGGCCAGGACGGTGCGCTCGGCGGGCTCGCCTACTGTATCGGCTCGATCGTGATCAAGCCGCTCGCGCGGAGCAGCGCGGAGGATTTTCTCGATGCCTTCCGGCTGAACACGGTCGGGGCGGCGCTGGCGGTACGCGCCGCGGCGCCGGCCTTGAAGAAGGCGCGGGGCGCAGTGGTGCTGTTCTCGACCGTCGCCGTGCAGCAGGGCTTCGGCAACCACGCCGTCATAGCCGCCGCCAAGGGCGGCGTCGAGGGCCTGGCCCGATCGCTGGCGGCGGAACTGGCTCCGGCTGTGCGGGTCAACTGCATCGCGCCCAGCCTGGTGCAGACGCCTCTGGCCGCTCCGCTGTTGAGCAATCCCAAGGTCGCCGAAGGCATCGCGGCCATGCACCCCCTGGGCCGCCTCGGCGAGCCCGAGGACGTCGCGGCGCTCGCGGATCTCCTGCTGGCGCCGGATTCTGGCTGGATCAGCGGCCAGGTGATCGGAGTCGACGGCGGGCGTTCCAGTCTGCGCACGCCCCACTGAACCGGAACCCGGGCACTGCGCCCGAAGACCAGACGACCTGACGATCACACCACCAGACACAATAGAGATGATCATGGTTCGACAAGCCACAGGACGAAGCGCAAGGGCCGTCGGGACGGCGGTGCCGGCGGCAGCTTTGGCCGGGCTGATCGCCTTTTCCTCGACAGACCCGGCTAAGGCGGACAGCGACGTGCTGCCACCTCCGAACGAAGACCTCCACTTCACCGTCTATCGGGACGGAGAGCGCATTGGCTTTCACTCGGTGACCTTTCGTCGCGATGGGCAGGAACTCCACGTCGAGGTCGATATCGACTTCGAGATCACCTTCGCGTTCGTAACACTCTACCGGTATAGCCACCACAACCACGAAATCTGGCGCGACGGACGACTGGTCTCCCTGAAGTCACGCACCGACGACAATGGCGACAGCTATCGGGTGTCGGCCCGCGCGACGGCCGAAGGTTTGCGGGTCGAAGGCAGCGCGGGCGACTTTGTCGCACCCGCAGGTGTGCTGCCGACCAGCTATTGGCATCCGGACACCGTGGACCAGAGCCGGCTGCTCGACAGTCAGCACGGACGCCTTCTCGACATCACCGTGAAACCGGCGGGCTACGAACGGATCGAGCGGGGCGACGGCACCGTCAGAGCCAAACGCTACGAGATCGATGGCGATCTGGACCTGACGATCTGGTACGGGCCTGAGCGCGATTGGACCAAACTGGCGTTCACCGTCAAGGGATCGGACATCGTCTACCGGCGCCGCACGGCCGAGCAGCTTCGGCAGTTGACCGGCGGGCGCGCGCCGGGCGACGGTTAAGGCTGACCTGAAGCATCCGGGCCAGCATGTCGGACCTTGGCCGTCTCCGTATCGTACTCGGCGATCAACTGAGTGCCGGCCTGTCCAGCCTGCAAGATCTCGAGCCGGACCGCGACCGCGTCCTCCTTGTCGAAGTCGAGACCGAATGCCGTTACGTGCGGCACCATCCGAAGAAGATTGCGCTGGTCCTGTCGGCCATGCGGCATTTCGCCGCCGAGCTGGGACAGCGCGGCATCGCGGTCGACTACGTGGAGCTCGACGACCCGGACAACAGCGGCAGCCTGAATGGGGAGCTGCGCCGTGCTGTGGAGCGGCTGCATCCGGCTGGAATCGTCGTGACCGCACCCGGCGAGTGGCGACTGGGCGCGGAGATGGAGGGGTGGGCCGAGGACGTCGGCTGCCCTGTCGAGATCCGCGAGGATACCCGGTTCCTGTGCCCGCTGGCCGATTTCGCCGCCTGGGCCGAGGGCCGCAAGGCGCTGCGCATGGAGTACTTCTACCGCAAGCTGCGCAAGCGTCTGGGCCTACTGGTCGACTCCGAAGGCGAGCCGGAAGGCGGGCGCTGGAATTTCGACAGTGAGAACCGCAAGAAACTCCCCGACGCTGTCGAGGTGCCGGCCACGCCGGCCTTCCCGCCCGATGCCACGACGCGGAAGGTTCTCGATCTGGTCGGGCAGCGCTTCTCCGGCCATTTCGGCGACCTCGAGGGCTTCGACCTTCCGGTTACCCGCGCCGAGGCGCAGCAGGCCTTCGAAAGCTTCGTGACAGACCGGCTGGCTCGTTTCGGCGACTACCAGGACGCC
>CAZDBC010000005.1:18014-23359 GCA_964503295.1 uncultured Kiloniellaceae bacterium
CGGCTCGAGAGCGTGGCGGTGACGCTTCTTCGCCGGCAGGGCGACGAGGTGCTGTTCCACTCCCTGATTTCGCCGTGCCTCAACATCGGGCTGCTCGATCCACTGGCCGTCTGCCGACGGGTCGAACGCGCCTATCGCGAGGGCGCGGTGCCGCTCAATGCCGCCGAAGGCTTCATCCGGCAGGTCGTCGGCTGGCGCGAGTTCGTGCGCGGAATCTACTGGACGCAGATGCCGGACTACGCCCGCACCAATGCGTTCGACGCCCGTCGTCCCTTGCCGGCCTTCTACTGGACCGGCGAGACTGACATGAACTGTCTGCGCCAGACGATCGAACAGACGCGTCGCCGCGCCTATGCACATCACATTCAACGCCTGATGGTGACGGGCAATTTCGCCCTCCTGGCAGGCCTCGACCCTGCGGCGGTCAACTACTGGTATATGGTGGTCTTCGCAGACGCCTACGAATGGGTGGAGTTGCCCAACGTGCAGGGCATGGCCCTCTTCGCCGACGGCAAGTATATCGACCGCATGTCCGACTATTGCCGGCATTGCCGCTACGACGTGCACGACCGCCAAGGCGAGAACGCCTGTCCGTTCAATTTTCTGTACTGGAGCTTCCTGATCGAACAGCGCGAGCGCTTGTGTGACAATCCGCGCATGGCCATGGTTTACCGAAATCTCGAGCGCATGAACACGGGCGATCGCGCCGCGGTCCGGCGCCGTGCCAATGCGTTCCTCGAGTCCCAGACCTATGCCAAGGAGGGCGAGTGGTGAACGATCTGCTGCCCGAGGGCCGTTCGGCCTGGATCACGGGTGCGAGCAGCGGAATCGGTCGCGCGCTCGCGCTGCGCCTGGCCGCTGCCGGCGTGCCGGTGATCGCCTCGGCGCGCGGCGCCGACGACCTGCGCGAACTGGCCCGCGATGCCGGTGCGCGGGGCGGGTCGATCATGCCGCTGCCGCTCGATGTCACCGACCGGGCGGCCGTCGCCGAAGCGGTCGGCGTGATCGAGCGGACCGCGCCGCTTGGCCTTGCGGTGCTCAACGCCGGCACGCACGCTCCCCTGCTCGCGCGCGACTTCGAGGTGGAACGCCTGCGCAAGCTGGTTGAGCTCAACCTGCTCGGCACGGGCAATTGTCTCGAGGCGGCGTTGCCGGTCATGCTGGCCCGCGGCGAGGGCCACATCGCCATCGTCGGCTCGGTCGCCGGCTATTTCGGCCTGCCGACCTCCGCCGGCTACGGCGCGACGAAGGCCGGCCTGATCAACATGGCCGAGGCGCTTCAGCCGGAACTGAAGGCGGCCGGGATCAAGCTGCAGATCGTCAACCCGGGCTTCGTGCGCACGCCGCTGACCGACAAGAATCCGTTTCCCATGCCTTTCCTGATGGAGCCGGAGGAGGCCGCAGAGGCCTTCTACCGCGGCCTTCGCGCGAAGCGCTTCGAGATCGTCTTTCCGCGCCGTCTGGCCTACCTGCTCAAGTTCTTGCGGATGCTGCCCTATGGTCTCGCCCTGACCGTGACCCGGCGTCTGGTGCCCAAGCCGGAATCGGAGGAGAAGGAGGAGCGGGGCAAAGGCCACCCACTGCCCGAGGGGAAGCGCTGAGCAAGGCCGCAACCGCCTCTATACGCCGGGAGCGGTTGCCGCATTCTCTATGCGGCGGCGAATGTCTTCCTGGCGGGCTTGCGTGATCGGGTAGCCGCGCATCAGGCCGATGGAGAGCAGCTTGAAGGCGACCGGCACCAGGCTGTAGAGCGCGGCCAGAGCAAAGAGCGACGAGGCCGTATTGACCTCGGCCTCGGTCGAGAAGCCGGCCCATTCGAGGGCCGGGAATGCGATGCCCACGCCGAGCGCGAGCGCAAGCTTGGTCGCAACACCCCAGAGCGCGAAATAGAGCCCGGCGCGGCGCTGGCCGCTGCGCAGGGTGTCGAGGTCGATGACGTCGGCCTGCATCGAGGCCGGCAGCACGAGGTCGGCGCCGAGCGCGGTGCCGGTCAGCACGCACACGGCGAGGAACCACCAGGTGTCGCCGGCGCCGAGCAGCGGGACCAGGACGAAGATCGCGCAGGCCCAGACCATGGCCGCCATCCACACCCGGTGCTTGCCCCAGCGCCGCGACAGGTGCAGCCAGAGCGGCACCGCGCCGATCCCGGCGCAGAAATAGATGAAGAGCAGCGGGCCGGACCAGCCGGGCGCCTTCAGCACGTGCTCGACGAACAGCAGGAACAGCGTCGCCGGCAGGCCGTTGGCGATGCCGTTCAGGAAATAGGCGACGATCAGGCGCCGAAACGGGCCGTTGCCGGCCAGGATGGCCAGGCTCTCGCGCGGGCGCAGGCTCTGGCGCCGGACCACGGGCGCATCCGGCACCAATGCGCAGCAGACGACGACCGCGACCGGCAGGACGAAGAGCAGGCCCCAGGCCAGCAGACGCAGCACCTCGGCCCGGTCGTCGCCGACCAGCGCCGGCAGACCGGCGGCCAACAGGGTGCCGATCACCACGAAGACCTCGCGGGCGGCGGAGATGCGGCTGCGTTCGTGGTAGTCGGGCGAGAGCTCCGCACCCCAGGCGGTGTAGGGTAATTGGATCAGGCTCCCGCCCAGGTAGAGGGCCATGGTCCAGCCGACCAGGTAGAGCCAGCCGACGCCTTCGAGGGGCTGGAACAGGAACCAGGCCGCCACCAGGACGAGAGGGAGGCCGGCGATCATCCAGGGCCGGCGCCGGCCCCAGGGGGTGGAGATGCGGTCCGACAGAAGGCCGGCGACCGGGTCGGTGATCACGTCCCACAGGCGTGCGACGAGCAAGGCGCCGCCGACCGCCGCGAGTCCGACACCGACCTCGTCGGCGTAGAACGCCGGGAGATGGACGTAGAGCGGCAGCATGAGGGCCGCAAGCGGAAGGCCGGGCAGGCCGTAGGCGAGCAGCAAGGGGCCGGGCAGGCGTTGCCGCTCGGCCGAATGTGGCTGGGGCGAAGCGGAGTGCTCAGGCACGCTCAGTCGCGCACCAGAGCGAGCTGCTTGACGTCGATCCGCCCGACCAGGAATCCTGCCTCGCAATAGCTGAGGTAATAGGTCCAGAGACGCCTGAAGCGCTCGTCGAAGCCCATGGTGGAGATGCGCGGCCAGGCGCGCACGAAAGCCTCGCGCCAGGCCGCGAGGGTGCGCGCATAGTCGAGGCCGAAGTCGCGCTCGCGGGTCCAGCGCAGGTCGGCCCGCTCGGTCTCGCGGTGCAGCGCCGAGGGCGCCGGCAGCAGACCGCCCGGGAAGATATGGCGCTGGATGAAGTCGGCGCCCCGGCGGTAGCTCTCAAAGGCGGCATCGGCGATGGTGATGACCTGAAGGGCGGCGGCGCCGCCGGGCGTCAATCTGTCGCGCAGCTTGGCGAAATAGACCGGCCAGTAGCGCTCGCCGACGGCTTCCAGCATCTCGATCGAGGTGACGCGGTCATAGCGGCCTTGGAGGTCGCGGTAATCCTGGCGCCGGATCTTGACCTTCTCGTTGAGACCTTCGGCCTGAATGCGTCGGCTGGCGTAGGCGTGCTGGGCTTCGGAAATGGTCACGGCGGTGACGCGGCACCCGATCTCGCGTGCCGCGAAGCTGGCGAAGCCGCCCCAGCCGCAGCCGATT
Source organism: uncultured Kiloniellaceae bacterium (assembly GCA_964503295.1). Taxonomy (GTDB): domain Bacteria; phylum Pseudomonadota; class Alphaproteobacteria; order Kiloniellales; family Kiloniellaceae; genus CAZDBC01. The sequence continues at coordinate 21,635 of CAZDBC010000005.1, forward strand.
TCGAGAACGTGGTGATCGGGATGCAGCCGCGCCATCTCGGCGATCGATCGGTACTTGTTGTCCTGCGCCTGCTCGAGGCTCTCGGCGGGACGCTCGAACAGGGCCGATGAATAGGTCATGCCCGGGTCGAGCCAGGCGGCGTAGAATTCGTTGCCGAGATCGTAATGGCGCATGACGTTTCGGCGCGAGCCACGCCGGCTGTTGGGACGCAGAAGGTGCGGCACGCGCTGTAGCAGGCGAAACAGGGGCCGACCCTCGATGACGCGCTCCCAGGCGGCTTCGTTGGCCGCGCCGAAGGTCAGCAAGGCGGTCAGGTCCGGCGTGCTGAAATCTCCGTCCAGATAGGAATCGGCGAAGCCGTTGTGTCCGCGCAGCAGCAGGCGGCGCACGAAACGCCGGTTGTGCACCGTGATTTCCGCGTTGGCGCCAGGCTCCGACCCAACGAAGCGGTAATGCGCGCCGTTGGGCAGGTGCAGGTCGATCGAGCCGCAGCGCACTTTGCCGCCCAATGCGGTCAGCAGCGCGAACATCCCTTTGGCGCCGGCTTCGCGATTCTCCCCGTACATGCTCACGTCCATCTTTCGGCCATCCTATTCCGCCGGTTCCAGTCGCTTGTCGGGCGTATGGCTCACAGGGTTCGCGGGCGCCGGCGGTCGGCGGTGATAGCGCGCGCCCTTGAGCCACAGCTTGAGTGCCTGCCAGTGAATCGCCGCCATAACCTTCATGGTCATCAGGGGGAAACCGCCGATCGCGGCGAGCAGGTGGCGGTCGTCGAGCGGGACCCGGCGGCCGGCCTGGCTTGCGACCAGAAGATCGCCCTGCGGGTCCGCTTGGCGGATCGTCACAGACAGGCGGTCCCCCGGTTCGCGCAGCCTGAAGCGATAACGACAGTCCATGGCAATGAACGGCGACACGTAGAAGGATTTATCGCAGTTTTGCGCGATCACGTGCCCAGGTGAATGATTTTCAGGCACCTCAATCAAGTAGCCGTGCTGCTCCCCGAAGGTGTTCTTGACCTCGTAGAGGATGGCGCGCAGGCGGCCGTGATCGTCGTCGCAGAACCATATCGACAGCGGATTGAAGACGTAGCCGAGCAGGCGCGGAAAGCACAACAGGCGCAGGCGCCCCGGGCGCCACGCCAGCCCCGCCTCGCGCAGGCGCGCCTCGACCCATGGGCGCAAGGGACTGCCGTCGCGCGGACCGTGATCCCGGTCCTGGAACGAAAGCAGGTTTGCCCGGTTGTGGGACAGCAGGCGCAGTCGACGGCTGAGGACGGGCAACTCGTCGATGTCGACCAGCAACGAAAAGACCCGGTAATGGAATTGGTGCACGAACGGTCGCAGCCGGCGGTGCATGACCTGGCCAAGATAGAGGCAGGAGCTGAAACTGCCGGCGGTCACGGCATGACATCCATCTATTCGGCCGCGACGCGAAGCGCGCCTGGGCGCGGTTGCTCCAACGGCCGGGCGGTCGCCGCAGCCGGGCTGCGCGGTGAAATCTCGCCGTGCCAGGGCGCCGCGGCGCCGAGGGCGGCGGCCACCGTCAATCCGGCCTGCAGGCCGTCCTCGTGGAAGCCGTAGCCGAAATAGCTGCCGCAGAACCAGACCCGATCGCGCCCCTGGATCTCCGGCAGGCGCGCCTGGGCGTCGAGTGCCGCGCGATCGAACTGCGGGTGGCGGTAGCTCAGTTCGGCGCGTACGCGCTCCGGCCGCGGCTCGCTCAAAG